>NZ_JASGFD010000002.1:0-176022 GCF_047605705.1 Silvibacterium sp.
CCGCTGATCTGCTGAAGGTATTCGAGGACGCGGGAGCGCGCCCAGTAAAGGTCCTTGCCGCGCCGCACGTGAAAGCGGTGCGCGCGCAGACCATGTTCGGAGACTCCTACGTCTATGTGGTCTTTCAGGACGGCACGGACCTTTACTGGGCGCGCTCCCGCGTCCTCGAATACCTTCAGCAGATCAGCGGGCGGCTACCCGGGAACGTGCATCCTTCGATCGGCCCGGATGCCACGGGCGCCGGCTGGGTCTACGAGTATGCCATTGTCGACAAGAGCGGTCGGCATAGCCTTGCGGACCTGCGCAGCCTGCAGGACTGGCATCTGCGCTACGCGCTCGAAACCGTTCCCGGTGTCGCCGAGGTGGGCAGCATCGGTGGCTATGTCCGCCAGTACCAGGTACAGCTCGACCCTAATAAGCTGCTCGCCTACGGCATTCCCCTTTCTACCGTCATCGACCGCGTGAAGGCGAGCACCAACGAGGTGGGAGGCCGCGTGCTCGACCTGAGTGGTGCGGAATACATGATTCGCGGCCTCGGCTATCTGCGCTCACTGGATGACCTTGCAGCAATCGCCGTCGGCAGCAGAGAGGGCACGCCGGTTCTGCTGCGCGACCTGGGAACGGTGAGCTTCGGTCCGGACATCCGCGAAGGAGTAGCCGAATGGAATGGCGATGGAGAAACCGTCGGCGGCATCATCGTGATGCGCCAGGGCATGAACGCGCTGGAGGTTATTCGCGGCGTCAGGCGGAAGCTCCAGGAGATTGCGCCGTCGCTTCCCGCGGGTGTCGTCATCATGCCGGGATACGACCGCTCCAGCCTGATCGACGCTTCGATCCGGACGCTGCAGCGCGACCTGCTTGAAGAGGCAATCATCGTCAGCGTCGTCATCGTAGTGTTCCTCTTCCACTTCCGCTCCGCGCTGATTGCCATCCTCGCTCTGCCCATCGCCGTGCTGGTTTCTTTCATCCCGATGTATTGGCTTGGCGTGACCTCGAACATCATGTCTCTCGGAGGCATTGCTCTGGCAATCGGGGTGCTCGTCGATGCCTCGATCGTTATGGTCGAAAACGGCTATCGTCATCTCTCCGAGCGCCAGGAGCACAGCCCGGAGCCGCTGCCCGAGCCGGAGCGCAGAGCGATCCTGATCCATGCGGCGAAACAGGTCGGGCCCGCGTTGTTCTTTTCGCTGCTGATCATCGTCGTGTCGTTCCTGCCGGTCTTCCTGCTGGAAGCCCAGGAGGGCCGCATGTTCCGCCCGCTGGCATGGACGAAGACGCTGGCCGTCGGCTCGTCTTCCATTCTCGCCATCACGCTGGTTCCGGTGCTGATGGTGACGCTGATCCGGGGAAAGCTGCGCCCGGAGCGGGAGAATCCCATTTCGCGTGGCACCCAGGCGATCTATCTGCCGGTTCTTCGCTGGTGCCTGCGCCACCGCTGGATCACCATCGCGGCCAACCTGGTCTTCCTGGTGGCGACCCTTCCGCTTGCCGCCAGGCTGGGCAGCCAGTTCATGCCGCCGCTCTTTGAGGGCTCCACTTTGTACATGCCCACGGCCCTTCCCGGAATTTCGATCGAGCAGGCGAAGACCCTGCTCCAGTTGCAGGACCGGATTCTTCGCGGCTTTCCGGAGGTGGCCAGCGTCTTCGGCGCTGTCGGCCGCTCCGACAGCGCGACGGACAACGCTCCGCTCGACATGTACGACACCACCGTCATGTTGAAGCCGCGCGAGCAGTGGCCGACCGGCGTGACCTACGCCAAACTCATTCAACAGATGGACGACAGGCTCCAGTTTCCCGGCCTCTCGAATACCTGGACGATGCCCGTCGAGAACCGCCTGGATATGGAACTCACCGGCATCAAGACGCCGCTCGGACTCAAGGTGCAGGGGCCGGACGTATGCGGCATCCAGCAGATCGCCTCGCAGATCCAGAACCTGCTTTCAGGTATTCCGGAGATACGTTCGGCCTTTGCCGAGAAGGTCGCGCAGGGATTCTACGTCAATGTCGAGATCAACCGGCCAGAAGCCGCTCGCTACGGCCTCACCGTCGCGCACGTTCAAACGGCAGTGGCGTCGGGCATCGGCGGCGAGAATATTGCCGAGAACGTCGAGGGCCGAGAACGGTACCCCATCAATGTCCGCTATCAGCGCGATTTCCGCGACAACATCGAGAAGCTGCGCGGCGTTCTGATCGGCACTCCTGCGGGCGCGCAGATTCCACTCGGACAGGTAGCCCGTATCTCTTTCAGCCGCGGTCCGGCGATGATTCGAGATGAAGACGGCGCGCTCACGGGTTACATCTACATCGACCTGAAGAATACGGACTATGGGGGCTTCGTCGGCAAGGCGAACAAACTGCTGCATGACAAACTAACTTTGCCCCCGAACTACTCCTACCAATGGTCGGGAGAGTACGAATCGGAATTGCGCGCCAAGCAGCGGTTACAACTCATCCTTCCGATCGTCTTTTTCGCCATCTTCTTTTTGCTGTACCTGATCTTCAAATCCGTTGCCGAAGCGCTCGTGCTCATCTTTCCTACGATCTATGCCATAAGCGGCGGTCTGCTGTTGCAATGGCTGCTGAAGTATAACTTCAGCGTCGCGGTAGCGGTGGGCTACATCGCTCTGTTTGGCATTGCAGTAGAAACCGGCGTGGTCATGGTGGTCTACCTCCATGAATCGCTCGAGCGAAGAGTGGAAGCCGGAGAACCGCTCACCAATGCGGACGTGGAAGCAGCGGCAATCGAAGGCGCCGTCCATCGTCTCCGGCCGAAACTGATGACGGTCTGCGCCGTCCTCGCCAGCCTGGTCCCGATCCTCTGGGAGTCCGGTATCGGTTCCGATGTGATGAAGCCGATCGCGGCGCCGCTCGTCGGCGGCATGATTACCTCCACGATCCATGTGCTCATCCTGGTGCCCGTCTTCTTCGTCATGATGAAGGAGCGGGCGCTCAGGCGAGGGACACTGATTCGTCGAACGGCCAACGATTCCGCTATGCATCCAAGTCAGTAGGCAGAGAAGCTATTAGGACGCCGGCAGCGGTGGTGCGCACCCACTGGATGTCGTTCATGGCGCGGGAGATTCTCTGGAATCTGATCCTTGGATTCTCTCTCTCGGCAATCGTGCAGACTGTCGTTTCAAGAGAAAAAATAAGCCGCCTGCTGCCGGACAACTCGCCGAAAGCCATTGCGGTAGCGTCCGGGTTAGACCCGGCGTCCTCACCCTGCTCGTATGCCGCCGTGGCATTGGCTCGCTCCATGTTCCACAATGGAAAGGATTTCACGGTAGATCAGATCTTCGGGCGCGATCTCGCCCAGCCTTTGGATAAACGCTTCGCGCCTGATCCGGTTGGCTTGCGTGCCGCGCTCGGTGGCGTGGATCGACTTTTTTTTCAGCCGCAGACCCAACTGCTTGACCACCCGCGCCATGTACGCGAGGCTGATCGACTGGCCCGCACGCGCGAGTTCGGCCTGCAGTTCGCGCAGGATAATATCCGGCTTGTTCTCAACCAGCCTGCGCACTCGCTCGCCATCGATCCGGCTGGGAGCACGCCGCTGCGGGATACGTTCTGCTGAACCGGTCTGCCGCTTCGCCGCAGATACCTTGAACGCCCAGCCAACGCTCACACCAAACCGATCGGACAACTCCCGCAACGTTCCTTCGCCAGCACTATGGGCATCCAACAACTTCTTCCGCAGATCATCGCTATAAGCTCGCGCCATCCAATCACTGTCGGACAAAAAGAATGCCACGCAAAGAATCTAGCTCTATACCCCACAGAGAAATGCTCTAGCAAGCATTCTTCCCTCTAAGTCGTCCATCCTGACATAGCTCAGGGGCGCTTGTGGGTTCCGCCGTCACTATCCTCTCCTTCGTGCGCTCTTTCGGCAATATTCCTCTTGCAGCGGTGCTCTCTGGAACGGAGGCTTGAGCCTCGGAGGCGTGGTGGCGTTTCTGTTTGTGGACCAATCGCGATACGCGCGAGTATGCGGCGGGGCATACGGGCCACCGCGATGTAGGTTAAAAAATAGGTTTCCGGGGTTACACAGCGATAGATGCGGAGGGGTGGATCAAAATGTGACGTGATGTTCATTCGTTTTCAGTCCGATGCCGGTTGTTGATCCTGTGACGACGGCGCGTTTTCCGTGCAAACCGAGATCCATCTTTCTTTCTCCTGCACTCAGCAGTGGGCGGATAGTTTTGTTCCATGATGTCGAGCGTCATTCGTAAAAGCGAATGACTGATGTAACGTTCTCTCCGCCCATTTCCTCGGAGGCTGACTCAAACACGCTGGATGCGGCATTTGAAAGCGGCGTTCTACTTCCAGCTTGTTCGGCCGTTTGCTGTAAGTACCGGAAATCTTTCGCCAACAGGGCATTCGTAAAACGAGGTGTAAAGTCATGGGCAACCATCAGCTTCGCCATGCCCGTTCCGGCAGGGCTGCTGATCGGAAACGTTGTCAGAAGGCTGAGAGCCTGCGTAGTATCCACGCCGTTCTTCTGAAGGAACCCAAGAATCTCCGCCCATCCGGCAATCTGGATGCCGAGAAGTGCATTTACCGCAAGTTTGAAGATCGCTCCGTTGCCAACTGGGCCAACGTGTTGAGCCATGCCGCTGGCAGCAAGTATCGGCTGAGCAGCTTCAAATGCATCGGGATCTCCGCCAACCATTGCTATGAGCTGGCGTGCTTCTGCCTGTGGAAGTGAGCCCGATACGGGAGCGTCAAGGAGATTTATATTACGTTTGCTGGTGAGTTGCGACAATGTGGCAATCCATGCCGGAGTGACCGTGCTCGACTCGATGGCGATGCTGTTCGCACTCATCCCCAATAACGCCCCATCGACCGGATCGGCCATATCTTTTCCGACGCCTTATCATCCGTCACCATCACGATGACGGCTTCCGCGCCGTCTGCAGCTTCCCTTGGCGTCTTCGTCAGCCGTGCCCCAAGTGCTTCCAGAGGACGCGCGGCGGCCTCCGTGCGATTCCACACCGTCAGATCAAAACCTGCCGCGAGGATGTTCTTTGCCATCCGCGACCCCATGATGCCCAGGCCAAGAAATGCAACTTTCTTCATCTCATGCTCTCTCATCTCCTTAAGCACTCAACTACGCCTTTGACGATTTCACCGCGTGGATCAGCCCTTCGAGCCAGTCCTGATGGGCGTTCAGCATCGGATTCGGCTTGGCGAGGGCCATTGCCTGCGCGGGTTTGCCAATCTGCGATTCCTGCGTGAGCACGCGGACACGCCCGCCCGGCAAATCCTCAATGAGCCATGCGTGCAGAACATCGAGAGCCTGATCTTCCGGGCCATCGACCCACGCACGCCACGCGACACGGGCGGCTTGTCCTGCAACGGGCGGCACATATTCGGTGACTTCCGCCTCTACGTTCAAACCGAAGGTGGTGAAGCGAAAACGCACGCCAGAGCTTAGCTCAGGCCCTGCTCCTCCATCGAAGCCGATGTTCGAGGCGTTGCTGTAATAAGTCGGCCAGAAGGTGGTGTCGTTCAAATAGGGCCACACGTCTGAGGTGGAAAGCTCCTTGACGATCACCTCATTCGAGACGAAGTTATCTGTTGTTCCAGGAAGGTATTTCTTCGGCCAGTAAATTTCACTCATGATTCAGTTCCTTTCCTTCAGAGTTCTGCTATCAATTTTCCGCTTTGCCCGCCAGATTTTAGAGTGGCAAGCGCATGGGGAAGTTCATCAAAGCGGATGGTCGAAACCGCGGGAGCCTTCATGGTGCCACTGGCAATTCCACGAAGAAGTTCAGCGCTTGCTTTGTGGAGTTCTTCCCAATCTCGTCCGGCTCCGTGGCGGTAAATGGCTCCCAGCGCTACCTCGTGTTGTGAAATCACGGTGGAAAATGCAGGAGCCGCAGGAGTATTCAGGCGGTCCTGGATGCAGACCAGATGCCCGTTATAACCAATCAGTGGCGCCAGCGATCGCGCGTGGGCTTCATTCACGGTGTCGATGGCCGCATACAAGCGTTCGCCCTTGAGAGCCTTCAACAGCTCATCCTGCCATGCAGGAGTACGGTAGTCGAAGACACCAGCCACACCAGACTGGAAGAGTGCAGCGTGATGTTTCGGAGAGGCCGTCGTCCAGACCCGATACCCTCGCTTCAGTGCCAACTGGACAAGAAAGGTGCCCACCGCGGCCCCGCCACCAATGATCAGGAGATCGGCTCCATCCGCGACTGGAATCTTGTTTACAGCATGCCAGGCCGTGAGTCCGGGGCATGGAACCGTGGCGGTATCGAGGAAGGAAACTTCCTCAGGAACAGGATGCAGTGCTTTGGCTGCAACCAAAGTATGCGTTGCAAAGCTGCCGTCACGCTGCAAATCCTGATGATAAGCAACGCGCGTACCGATGGGAACTCTTGCATCCGGCCCGCAGGCCACGGCCACGCCCGCGCCATCAACTCCCGGAACGTGTCCCGGCTGCCAGCCGAGGGCCTTCCATACAAGCGCCTTCCAATCCACGGGGTTGAGGGCCACGGCTTTATTGGCAATAAGAACATCCTCTCCCTTCGGAGAAGGAAGTTGTTTCTTGATCAGTTTCAAATCTGTTGGTTCAGGCGCCCCTTGCCAGGCCCAGGTTTTCATGTCCATACTTACTTCCTTCTCGACGCGTGATGGTACGCCATCGTCATGCAGGACGTTTACTTTTGCAATTGCTTCAGAAGCAGCTTTGCGACGCCTTCGCTGGAAGCAGGATTCTGCCCGGTAATCAACGTGCCGTCTTCGACGGTGTAGGCCGCAAAGTTCTTCCCCTGCGAGTATTCACCTCCCAGCGAGATGAGTTTCTGCTGGACCGATAACGGAACCTCGGCATCAAGACCGGCGGCCTTTTCTTCCGCGTCGCTGAATGCTGTCAGCTTCTTTCCGCTCACGAAAGGCTTACCATCTGCAAGCGTTACTCCGAGCAGGGCCGCCGGACCGTGGCATACAGAAGCAACCGGCTTTCCCGTGCGCGCAAACTCTGAGATCAGATGCGCCACATTCGGATCGACAGCAAGATCAAATAGAGGGCCGTGTCCACCGGGAATGAAGATGGCGTCGTAGTCTGCCGCATGGATTGCGGGAGAAAGCGCAACCGTATTCCTGAGGGCCAGTGACGCATCCTTCCACTGCTCGTCCTGTTCAGTCGTTCCCTTGCTATGAGGATCGACGGGAGCCTGTCCGCCTTTCGGACTGACGACCGTGACCTTCGCTCCGCCGCGAACGAGTGCGTTATAGGGCGTAGCAAACTCTTCAAGCCATGCTCCGGTAGGGCGGCCATCAGAGAATTTATCTGCGCTCGTGACCAGTATCAGAACACGAGGCGCATGGGATTGAGCAACGTTCGGAGTTGTCATAAACACCATCGCGCAGAGTGTTAGGAAGATCGTGCCTGCATTGCGAATCTTTCTGAAAGGTTGGGCTGCATGAGAAGAGGTTTGTTTTCTCATGCAGCAAGGTCCAAAGATCGATCAGCGATACCGGGCCAGCCAATGGGCATAGGGTGGCGGCAGGGTCGCCCATGCCGGGTTTTCAATTCCTAGTGTCTTGGCAGCGCGATATGGCCAATGCGGTTCGGCCAGCAACGGACGGCCAAGAGAAACGAGGTCGATCTTGCCCTCACGAATCAGCGTATCGGCCTCTTCCGGTTCGGAGATATACCAACTGGTCGTGCCGGGCAGACCGGTTTCGCGGAGAACAGTCTGGGCGGTGTCGGCAAGAAAGTGAGGGGCCCACGGAATCTTTGCATTCGGCGTATTGAAGCCAACGGACACATCTACCAGATCGAGTCCTTCCTGCTTCATCTTTTTGAGCAGTTCAATCGCCTCCGCAAGCATGGTCTTGTCCTGCTCTTCACCCGCGAACTCGACTACGCTGAAGCGGATCGTCAAGGGACGGTCTTCCGGCCATACCTTACGCACGGCAATAAAGGTTTCCAGCAGGTAGCGGGCACGGTTCTCCGCGCTGCCGCCATAAGCATCGGTGCGCTTGTTCGAGAGGGGAGAGAAAAAGTTCTGCGCCAGGTAGCCATGCGCGAAATGAAGTTGCAACCACTCAAAGCCGATGTCGCGGGCGCATGTGACGGCTTTTACCGTATCGGCTTGTACGCGAGCAATCTCCGCAAGGCTCATCTCTTCAGGGACACGCGGCAGGCCATCTCCAAAAGGAATCGCTGATGGAGCAATCGTTTTCCACGAATGCGGCTGGCCTTCTGGAATATGGTCATCGCCTTCCCATGGACGGTTCGCGGATGCTTTGCGTCCGGCATGTGCAATCTGGATGCCGGGAACAGCGCCGGCTTTCTTCATCTCGGCCACAATCGGCGCGAGTAACGCGGCCTGTGTATCGTTCCACAGTCCAAGATCACCCCAGGTGATACGTCCCTCCGGCGAAACGGCAGTTGCTTCCACAATCACCAGCCCCGCGCCTCCGCGTGCGAGCGATGCGTAGTGGACCCGATGCCATTCATTGACTTCACCTTCCTGCGCCATGTACTGGCACATTGGAGAAACAACGATGCGGTTGCGCAGTGTCACATCTTTCAAACTGTATGGGTCGAACAGACCGGGCATTCACCAACTCCTATCAGGTATTGCTCTCAGCACTTCTCCCTTACAGATGTCATCTTAGTTCACAAGTTTCACATTTTGTTATACTTACAATATTGTCGTATACTCACATAAAGGATAGTGAGATGAGGCGAAGACGATTCAATGTATATGACTTAAACACCGGCTGTTCGGTCGAAGCGTGCCTGGAGGTCATTGGCGGCAAATGGAAGGGAGTTATCTTGTACCACCTGATGACATCCGGCGTCCTGCGCTTTAATGAGATTCAGAAATTGAAGCCCGAACTTAGTCCTCGCATTCTTACCGCGCAACTGCGAGAGCTGGAAGCAGATGGCGTGATCGTTCGCAAAGTGCATCCGGTTGTTCCGCCGAAGGTGGAATACTCGCTCTCGAAGGCCGGGGAATCGCTCAAGCCGCTGATCAAAGCCATGCAGCAGTGGGGCGATGAACACATCATGCGTACCAATGCGCCGATTGGTCGCCGCATCCGCGCCGAACAGAGCAAGGAAGAATCGGCTGCTCGGAAATTGAGGACCGCGGAAAGCGTGCGGTCTTAAAAAGAGTTTTGGACTATTGATTATCGCACTTTTGATGACCCTGGCCTGCCAAGGTGCTGTAGCAATCGATTCAGAACACGCACGACATCCTCACCGCGCAGACTCTGGCTCGATTCGATCGCCAGCGCCTCCCGCGTAAAGAGATCTACCACCGTCAGCGAACGGAACCTCCTGCCGTCTAAGTTGATCGGAGGCGAAGTCCATGGCCCATACCTGGTTCGGACCAGTAGGCTTGAACCGCTCCTGCCGATGCACGACAGCTCGCCGCCGCCCTGCAGGCCGTTTGCGTAGACCCAGTCCTTCTTCCTTGTAATGCCGATAGACCAGGTCTTTACCCACCTGCCAGCTTTCACGGTTCAGCGGCACGCGGATCATCCGGTCGCCGTAGCGCACCCGAGTCTGAGCAATCTCCCAGATACGCATTCGTAACTCCGTCCACTGCTCACCATGGCCTTCGTAGCGATACGTCGCGCGGGCAACTTCCAGAATACAGCAGACATGTCGCTCACTCACCTCGTAGCCCTGTTCCAGATACTCCACCAACGGACGACGCAGCAAAGGCTTTACAACTTTTCGTAGACCATCCTGCGACATGGTCTTATTTAACGTCTGCTCGGCCGATACTTGCTTTAGCTTCGCGTTCTCTTCTCGAAGCTGCTTCATCTGGCGCACATGATCCCTACCATGCCGACATACTTGGCCTTCCAACGATAAAAAGTCTGCTCCGTGATCCCGACCTTCCAAATTAACTCCGCCACAGGAACTTCTACCACTGCCTGCTTCAACACCCTCTACGATCTGCTCCACGGAAAAAGTCCTTTTCGGCATCTGATCTCCAAGCTTTTTAGAGCTCCGCTATTATGCCGGCAACATGGGTGACCTTGATATCAAGGGGATCGAATTGGCCTCAATTTTCTTTCTAGGGCGTGCAGGGCTCGTCCTTCTTCTGGTCTGTGTGAATGTCGCCAACCTGTTGCTGGTGTGCGCCAGCATACGCGAGCGGGACACGGTAATCCGTTTCGCGCTCTGTGCGCATCGCTCACGCTGCTTCGACAGATGATGACGGAGAGTACGCTACTGGTCAAGGATGAGAAAACGGTGTACGCCAAGATCCTTGCGCAAGACATCGCAGCCTCTTTCCGAGGCTCCAGCCCCTACAATGATGACGCAACGAAGTGCAATCGAGAGGCTAGGCGTGGACGCCGGCATTACAGTTGGCGCAGTTTCCATATAGAAAGAACTCGTGTCCCGTGGTGCTGAATCCCTTTGGCAGTCGCTGCTTTGTTTGCGCAAAGCAGCCCTTCAGGTCATAGAGCTTCCCGCATTTGTTGCACTGGAAATGATGGTGGTGTTCTTTCCCCGAAAGCTCATATCGGGGCGGTTGCCCCGGAATTACAACTGGAGTCAGCCACCCCTCCTGGACGAGTGTCTGAATGTTCCGGTAGACAGTCGCGATTCCGATCGTCGGATGAAACTCCAGAGCGCAGGAAAGCGCTTCTTCCGGCGACAAGGGGCGGTCAGCTTCTGAGAACGCGTCCCGTATGGCGGCCTTCTGTTTGGTATTTCTCTTGTCCATCGCTAATAAGATTAGGTTCTCATCATTCGGAATTCAAGGAGCTTCGTCACCACCGAAAAGATTCTGTATCCAATCCGGCAGTCGTCACGTCTCACTTATAATGATACTCCTTTCTCAATAAAGGAGGGAGGACGTGTGCAGGACCAATACTGGGTCGATGATCTCAATCCCTGGATCTTTCATCTTTCGAATGGGGTCGGAGTACGCTGGTACGGCCTGGCCTATATTCTTGGCTTCCTCATCGCCCTCGCACTCTGGACCCGATGGGCGAAACAGGAGCGGATTCCTCTGGCACCTGAGGATGTTTCGACGCTTCTTGTTTATGCGGCAGCAGGCGTCGTTGTAGGTGGCAGACTCGGTTACTGTCTGTTCTACAATCTCGACGCGGTGATCGCCCAGCCTCTCGAGATATTCGCCATCTGGCATGGAGGGATGTCGAGCCACGGCGGAATTCTCGGCCTAGTTCTCGCGATTTACCTATACGCTCGAGTACAACACGCAGATTGCTGGTTATTACTCGACGCCGCCGCGGCGGTGGGGCCGCTCGGCATCGCCTTGGGGCGAATCGCAAACTTCGTCAACGGCGAGCTCTGGGGAAGACCATCAACCGTCCCATGGGCGGTAATCTTTCCGGACGCTCCGCTGGTCGGCGGAATCAATGTCCCCCGGCATCCCAGCCAGATCTATGCAGCCGGCATAGAAGGCCTGCTTGTCTTCGCTGTCGCCATTCGGGTCTTCCATAGACAAAGACATTCCGGCATGACCACCGCGGCTGTCTGCATCGTCTATGGAGCCGGCCGCTTCATCGATGAGTGTTGGCGGCAGCCGGATCTCGGTCAGCCTGTCTTTTGGGGATGGATGAGCAAGGGGCAACTGCTCACCGTCCCCATGATTCTAGCGGGCATTCTTCTAGCCGTCTGGCGATCAAAAGCAATGAGATCGGGTTTCCCAGCAGTGGGTGATGCTTCAAACTAACGGACACTTACTTCTGTGCCACCTTCACCGTCTTCGGGTCTACCGTGATCTCAGCGAGACGCTTCGCCACATCGGTGGGGACCTCTTGCTGATAGCGCCCATTGAGCTGTGAGGCCAGGAACTTCTCCATCGCTGCGATCATCGCGAGATTGTTGATTGGACGATGAAACCCATGGCCCTCATCCGGCGCAACGAGATACTCGACCGGGACGCCGTGATCGCGCACAGCCGCAACGATCTGGTCGCTCTCGCGCTTGTTCACGCGAGGATCATTCGCTCCCTGAACGACCATCAAAGGAGTCCGAATCCTGCTTGCTGCATTCAGCGGACTCTCTGCTTCGAGAAGAGCTTTTCCGGCAGGTGTCGTCGGGTCAGCCATACGCGTATACATCTGCTTCCGTCCCGCCTCCCAATAGGGAGGAATCGAATGGAGCAGTGTAATCAGGTTGGATGGGCCGACAATCGAAACGGCCCCTGCGTAGAGATCGGGCGTGAACGCCACACCTGCCAGGGTGGCATAGCCTCCATAGGATCCGCCTGAAATGCCGACGCGTTTCGGGTCAATCGTACCTTGCGCTATCAGGTACTTCACGCCCCACGTGAGGTCATCCTGCATCTTACGGCCCCACTCTCCGTTCCCGGCGTTGAGGAACCTCTTTCCAAATCCGGTCGAACCGCGGAAGTTCGGCTGCAGAACGGCATAGCCGCGGTTAGCAAAAAACTGCGCGAAAGTATCGTATCCCCAGGAATCGCGCGCCCATGGGCCACCATGCGGAAAGACGAGCAGAGGAAGACTCTTAGCCTTCACGCCTTTTGGCAGAGTGAGATACGCTGAGATCTCGATTCCATCGGACGACGAATAACGAATGGTACTCATGGAGGCAAGAGCCTCCCGAGGGATTTCCTCACGGATCCGGTATTGCAGAAGCAATGTCTTTTCCTTCCGGTCAAAGACATATGTCTCGCCCGGCTCGGTATCACTCGACGCGCTCACGATCCACTGCTGCTCATCGCTGCTGTGGGAGCCGAAGTGAATCTCTTGGTTCGGCAGCTTGTTCTGCAACCACCTGTAATCTGCCTCGAACGCTTTGTCTTTCCAGTACCAGCGCGGTTTGTCGTCCTCGTAGATGGTCGCAAGAAGCCGATGGTCCACATCCGACAACATAGCGTCGCTCAGGTCGACGCGCTTTTCCGGGTCACTCTCTACCGTCGTGACCTTCGACGTTTCCGGATCGAGGAGCTCGAGTTCGGTAAGATCGTGCTCGCCCCTGTTCGATGAGAGATAGACCTGCTTGTTGTCTGCCGTGAAGGCGATGGTCTCGCAGCTCTCAAGAACTGAGCACTGGTAGATGGCGTGAAAGTCGTTTGGGTCGACGCGGAGGATTTCCGTGTCGCCGGCAGCGGTTGTTTTCGCGGCCAGCTTTAATCGGCCATCGTGGTCGAAGATCCAGTCGGCAATCTGCTCCGTATTCTTCCGCAGCAGCTGACGTTCGCCGGTCGAGATCGTCAGCTTATAGAGGTCGTGCCAGGATTTGTCACGATCGTTTAAGCCGATGTAGACGATGTCTGGTGTCGCCTTCGGAACCGCATAAATCTCTGTCTGGACGCCATCGGCGTGCGTGAGGTTTCTGGTGGCCGGCACTCCAGTCGCAGGATCCGCCGCTGCTCTCGGATCGATGGCGTAGACGTTAAAGTTCTCATCTCCACCTTTGTCCTGAGCATAGAGGATGAATCTGCTATCGCGGCTCCAGAAGTAGCTCGAGATCGGCCTGGGAGATTCTGAACTGACCGGCTTTGCCGCGCTAAAAGGTTCACTTATCTTTTTGACCCAGATGTTGCGGGTTCCCTTGTAGGGCTTAAGGAACGAAATCCATTCTCCATCCGGAGAGATCTGTGCGCCGCTGATCTGAACCTCGCCGAAGAAAAGATTCCGATCGAGAATCGGAGGCGTTTGTGCCTTCAGATTCAAAATAGGCACAAACATCAATAGAACAAGAACACGTAAAAATCTGTTCATGGTTTCCTCCAATACTCGGCCGCCTTTTGTTGCGAGAGTATTATCAGTATCATTATTTTGCGGCCTCCGGACAACCCGATCTGCAAAGCCTGCGAAGGAGATCAGTATGAGACCTAAATTTATTTTGGTAATTCCCGCGCTATTAGTTGCGGCATCTGCGCTCTCGCAGACGGCTCCTCATACCAGCGAACTGAAAGGCTCGAACGGTACTTCGATCGGCCAGATCACCGTTACTCCGGCGCCGAATGGTGTTCTGCTGCGAGTCGAAGTAAAAGGACTTACGCCGGGCTGGCATGGCATGCACTTCCACGAGAAGGCAGATTGCAGCGACGCAGCATTTAAGAACGCAGGCGACCATGTGCATGCAAAGACGCCGGTCGTACACGGACTGCTCAATGCGGATGCGAACGACGCAGGCGACCTGCCGAACCTGTATGTGACAGCCGACGGCACGGCCATAGTTGAGCTCAACTCCACGCTGGTAAGCATCAAGGGTGAGGGCGGACGTCCTGCGCTGCTTGATGCGGATGGTTCCGCTCTTGTTATCCATGCCAGTCCCGACGATTACAGAAGTCAGCCGATTGGTGGCGCGGGAGCAAGAGTGGCCTGTGCGGTCATTCAATAATGCGAGCAGGCATAGACCTGCCATCAGGTATTATTGATATTTATTTATCAATAACAAGGATCTCGTTTGTTGCCTATTCCCGGTCTGCTGCTGATCATCCCGGTGGCCTCGACGCTGGTCGGAGGCCTTATCGCTGTTCGGTTCCGGCGGTTTACGAACATGCTCGTGGCCGGCGGCGCAGGACTCTTGCTGGGCGCGGCTTTTCTCGACCTCTTGCCTGAGGCGATCACACTCGCCGCCCCTGCGGGCATCTCGCCTGCATCCGTGCTGACGATGACACTCGTTTCACTACTTCTGTTCTTTGGGATTGAGAACTGCCTGGACGCACTCAGCGCAAAGCATGGAACCGACGGCGCTCGGAAGACGGTCGGAAAGATCGCCGGATCAATGCTAATCTTTCACAGCTTTCGCGACGGGATGGCCATCGGCGCGTCCTACGTGGCCTCGCATCCAGCCGGCTACGCGGTGGCGCTTGGTATCGCCGCGCACGATCTTGGCGACGGAATGAATACTGTTTTGTTGACGACCGGAGGCGACAAGCCGACGAAAAGTGACTACCTCTTCCTTGGCCTGGACGCGATCGCACCACTTGTTGGCGGCATTGCGGCCATGTGGTGGTTCTCCTCGCTGAAGAATTCCGTTCTGCTTCTGGCCCTGGCAGCTGGCTTCTTCATTCAGATGGCTGCAAGTGATTTCCTGCCGGAGGTTCGCCACTGCAAGGGATCGCGAAGAGTGCTTCTTCCTCTTGTGCTGCTCGGCGCCGCAATCATCTATGGTGCGAATCTGTTGATTGGTCGCTGGCAATGAAAACGGCGGGAACCAGATGGGTTCCCGCCGTTCTCATATACCGCGTTAGTTGATTAGCTTGCGAGCTCAACCGCGCCGTGGTTGTCGCAGTGGTCGCCATCGGGATGGTGAAGATGTCCCTCGACCAGATAGTCGACGTGGTCGCCGTGGGGAACCGCCTCGTGTCCGCAGTTCTCGCCATGCTTGTGCTGAGCGTCGTGTCCATTGCACTCGTGGCCGTTGGTGCAGTTCGCGGGATTGGCAGCGTTCACGTCGAGCTGATGCTCGTCGACATGGCCCTCGTGTAGCGAATGCAGGTGTCCGTCGTGCAGGTAATCGACGTGGTCGTTGTGAACGATCGCGGTATGCCCGCAATCCTTGCCGTGCTGGTGATCATGGTTCTCGTGGACTTCATGCTGTTTCGACATGGATCGGTTTCCTCTAAAGAGCGCCAGGAAGCGCGAGTTTTGTATTGCGGGAACAAACATCGGCTGTTCGGACGCGTGGGCCAGACCATTGAAGACAAGATCGAGCACATGTTGATCAGCCAGGTAATAAAGAATGTGTTTTCCATCGCGGCGACGTCCGACGATGTTGTCGGCGCGAAGGACGCGAAGACGTTGTGAGATGACGGTGATCGACTCACCTTCGAGTTCAGCCAGCTCCGTCACACAGGCTTCGCCCTGCGCTAATCGTGCGAGCAAGCGGATACGCGCAGGCTCTCCCAGAGCTCGGAAGATCCGGGCCGTACGCTCGATCGCCGGCTCGGTGACCGGAATCTCGAGTCGCTGCGAAGGATGGCCTTCATGGGAACAAGCGGGCTTTTTCTCGATCTTCACAAAATGAATATAACAACACTTGCACAATCGTGCAAGTGTTTACTTGAAGTGGAATGAACCCATACTAGGGCGAGCTAAGTGGTTGGTAACTCTCGATGATGATGGTGGTGCTGGTGCGAATGGTGAGCGCAGCAGGCCTCGCCTTTCAGAGAAAGAGTTCCTGCCCTGAGAAGAAATGGAACAAGGACAAGAGCCGCCGCGCTATCCATCCACGCAATCCCGAAGGCCGCGTGAACGATCAGGCCCACGAGAACGATCGCGGCCTGGTACATACAGAAGTCAGTCTGTCTGGCATCCGTCATCATTGCATCGCTATTCAACGCGCGGCCCACATTTCGTTTCGCCCGTGCGAGCAATGGCATGAAGGTCACGGCCGCCGCCGTCACTCCGATTCCGGCCCACGTCGTTTCGGCGCTTCTGCGGCCGACAAGATGGATAATCGCTTCGATAAAAACATAGGCTGCCAGGGCCAAGAGGCAAGCCCCGGCGATACGCAAGCTGACCTGCTCTGCGCGGTGCCGGCGATCCGGGTCCATCTCGTGCGACATGCGCCACATGAGCGCCGCACCGGAGACGACTTCGATGAGCGAGTCAAAGCCGAAACCGGCAAGCGAGAGACTACCCGAACGCTGCGCCGTAACGAGAGCAATCGTTGCTTCGCAGATCGCCCAGATAATCGTGATGACTTCAAGATAGTGCCCACGGCGGGCGATAGCTTCGCGGTCAGTGTAAGAAGGGAGAGATGTAGCCATAGAGCTTCCTTTGCGCCCAAAAAGTTTGGGCAAACGTCTCTGGGGATGGAGCGCTCGCACAGCCACGAGCGGAGAACCCTGTGATGAGGGCCAGAGCTAACTTAGTGGAAGCAGACAGTCTCGGGGGGAGGCCGAATAAAGTAAAGACAGATGGAGATCAGAGAGATAAGTCCGGGCTCCAGGATTGGTGCGATCATGAAGCGCAATGACCGGAAGACCAGAACGAAAGTGCTTACGACCGCAACCATCGCCGCTCCAACCAGGCAGAGACTGCAATGGCTTTCGTTCGACCGTTCGCCGAGCGGATGGATGTGGCTAACAGCCACGACCGTCGCGCACAGGACGCACACAAGCAGGATCGATATAAGAATCGAGCTCATCCATCCGCGGTGCTGCGTGAGTCGTTGCATTATGCCCGATTGTCGGTCCCTTTCCTTTCGACGTCAAATACGCCCAAAAGGATCGGTTCGAATTGAGCTAATTGAGTTTTGAGGATTCCCGGTGTTAACTGAAATACCGTCTCACGACAGCCACAAGCTCCTCCGCAGCCTCCGCCTGGCCTGGTTCTACCTTTCCCGGAGGAGGTAACAGGTGATACCGAACGTGGCCTTCGATCAGGCCAGCCATAAGACCGTTCAGTGCACCGCGGCACGACGCGACCAGTTGCAAAATATCTTCGCTGTTCCGGTCTCCCTGGAGAGCGCGTTCGATTGCTTCGACCTGTCCTTTTATCCGCCGAATCCTGCCCAGTCGTTTCTTCAAATCCTTCGTGGTATGAGACAAACTGTAACCTCAGTAGACAATGTTTCTGCGACGGGATGAGCGGCGCGGGCCGGACTCGAACCGGCGCATAAGGGCTTCTGGCCCCTCCCTTACCTCTTGGGTACCGCGCCATCGATGAAACACTCAGACGCGTCTGCCCTGTAAGTGTTCACTCGCCGCCATAGGCGGAACACTCCGTCCCCTTCCACTCCAAAGGCGAAGCCCTATAACTGCTGCGAACAGGATCAGACCCAAGGGAAGCGCAAAGCGGTTGAGATCGACTCCTGCGAACTCGCCGGCAGCGAGTGTGAAGGAGACAACAACAACCAGAACTCCTAACGCACGCGAGGACTGGAGCGAGCGAGTATGGCCGGTCCTGGCGAGTTGTTGCGTTCTGGCAGCGAGCAAGCCATCCGTACCATCGACCAGCATCATCCCGATCGAGAAGACCAGGCCGAGTATCCACGGATTCAGTTCACCGGCGAGAAGGATTGCCGATAACTGGCTAGCCGTCTCAAACCCCATTCCAAAGAGAACTCCAAGCAATAACGGACTCGCCCTGAAGATCTTCGGTGGCTTCGGATGTTTGTGTGGTCTCGGACGCAAGAGCCGCCACAGATTGGCGACTCCCAGCAGAAGCAGGATCCATGGAGTATAGGGCTCAACGTATCCGGCAAGGAGTTTGCCAAACCCTACTGCGAGTACGGTCACGATGATTCCGTGGCCCATCGCGAAGAGCACACCATTCCAGCGCGACGGATGAAACCGTGACAGCCCGTCGATGACCGAGAGATGGTCTGGATCGACGCCATGCCTCATGCCGAGAGCGGCGACGACACTTATGAGAGCGGAGCCGTTCATCGATGTCCTTCAAATACCAGTTGTCCTTCAAATGAAAGGGGAGATTGTTCCCGGTAAGGCATGAGCGAAAACTCGCTTAGCTCTTTCGGCAGGGGAAGAAGTTCATCAGCATCTTTCGACTGCTCCGCCCAATCAGCCAGCATCGTGTAGTGCCGTTGTGTGCTTAGTCGCGCGAGCCACTGCGTTCCTTCCGAGCTCGTAATCATCACGACATTCGGCACATCGCAGGGGCCAAGGCATCCGCAGATCGTTAGATGGACCCGCTTGAGGAGCCCTCGAACCTTCCACTCCTGCTTGAGCCATTGCACAGGAACGGCTGGGTGTCCCTTCTCAATCTTCCCGCAACAACATCCATCGCAGATACTCACTTGTCCAAGCATCAGCCGCTTGGGTGTGATCCTTGCCGTCTCGCTCATATACTCCCCTATACTTTGCGTTACTGATATTGTATTCTCGTTATACATTACAGGAGTCGGCCTGCTGTGAACCTCTTTGCGAAGAAAAATCCGGAAAAGATGCAACAAACCCAAGTCATCAAACGGCGAGTCATTGAGCTGCTCGAATTGAACGATGATGCGACAGTCATGGTCACGGAGCTGAACTGTCAGGACGAGGATTGCCCCGAGGTAGAAACCGTGATTGCTCTCTTTCGTCCAGGCGTCGCCGAGATCAAGTCCACGCTGCACTCTTCGATTGAAGAGATTTCGGAAGAAGATATCCAGAACCTCTGCCAGAGTGTGCGAGCCAAGGTACTCGCTCAGACCACTCCAACCAACCTGGAAGAAGTGAATGACCTACCCCTCTAAAAGGAGATTCAACCGATGGCAACCGCAGTGATCCATGAAGATAAACGTGTTCCTGTTACCGTTTTGACCGGATTTCTTGGTTCAGGCAAGACGACGCTCCTAAATCGCATTCTGACCGAGCAGCACGGCAAGCGCATTGCCGTGATCGAGAACGAGTTCGGCGAAGTAGGTGTCGATCAGGAGCTGGTCATCGGCGCCGAGGAAGAGATCTTCGAGATGAACAACGGCTGCATATGCTGCACCGTCCGCGGTGATCTGATCCGCATCCTCGGCAATCTGATGAAGCGTCGAGAGAAGTTCGACTACATTCTCGTTGAGACCACGGGCATGGCCGATCCCGGACCAGTGGCGCAGACCTTCTTTGTTGACGACGAGATGCAAGCTCGTCTTAAGCTCGATGGAATTGTCACGCTAGTAGACGCCAAGCACGTATGGCAGCACATTGATGATTCAGATGAGGTCAAGGAACAGATCGCATTCGCGGATGTGATCCTGCTGAACAAGACGGATCTTGTCTCGTCTGAAGAGTTGGAAAAGCTCGAGCGGCGCATCCACTCCATGAATGCCGCGGCAAAGATCTACCGCACGAAGGACGCTGTCATCGACATGGACTCCGTTCTCAATGTGGGCGGCTTTAATCTCGACCGTGCGATGGAGGTCGATCCTCAGTTCATGGAACCGGAGTACCCCTTTGAATGGGGAGGTGCATACTCCCTGAAACCGGGTAGGTATACACTTCAGCTCCATCCTGGCCCTGATCCGACAATGACTGCGGTCCTGTTGCCGTCGCCGAACGGGCATCTGGGAACTTTTGAACCTGTGCTCATGCAGGCTGTTCTCGAGTTCTCGGCTCCCACTACGCCGAAGAACCCAGGAGATTCTCTCCTGATCAACCAAGCGGCAGAGCTCTCTCTCGAAAGTGAACCGCTTTCCTTCACCATCAATATCCCTAAGGATGGTGACTATGCGCTCTTTACCGAGCATCATCCGGAAGAGTTTCAGGCAAAACTGGTGGATGGCAGTGGAGCAGAACTGACACCCTATGTCGAAAAGGCGTTCAAACCGGATCACGAACATGACGAAGAGGTCTCGTCTGTTGGCATCGATGTCGTCGGCGATCTCGACAAGCGAAAGTTCAATATGTGGCTGAGCATGCTGCTGCAGACACAAGGCACCGACATCTTTCGCATGAAGGGTGTGATCAGTCTGAAAGGTGAAGCAAGCAGGTTTGTGTTTCAGGGAGTTCACATGCTCTTCGACGGAAGACCCGATCGCCCGTGGGGCAATCATCCACGCAGAAACCAGCTGATCTTTATCGGCCGCAACCTCGATCGCGCAGCCCTCAATGAAGGATTTACATCATGCCTGGCGTAGCGGAGCTGACGGTCGAGGGCACTCTGCCTAAGCTATGGGCAGCCGAGTTGGACGAGGCTGCGGTCTCGGTCTCCGGGGCTTCCAGTAAGCGGTGGCTGGCTGCCGCCTCTGCCAGTGGGGCGGTATATCTCTATTCCACCGACACTGGAACTCAATTGAGGAGGTGGCCGGCGCACCACCTTGGGGCAATTGCCGTCTCCTGGAACCCGAAGCGCGATCTGCTCGCGAGCGCGGGTCAGGACGGTAAGGTCTGTTTGTGGACGCCGGATAGTGATGCGCCCGTTGCCAGTCTCGACTGCGGGAGCGGATGGGCCGAACACATCGCCTGGTCGCCCTCGGGTAGGTATCTGGCCACTGCGTGCGGGCGTACTCTGCGGCTTTGGTCCGAAGCCGGAGAGTTGCTGCAGAGCTTTGACGAGCAACCGAACACCATCGCTGGCATCGACTGGCGCTACGATTCGCAAGAGCTGGTCTCTGCCTGTTACGGTCAGGTGGTCTTTTGGAGACCATCCGAGAACTCTCCGAAACGGACCTTTGAATGGAAGGGATCGATGCTCTGCCTTGCCTGGAGTCCGGATGGCCGATACCTCTGCCATGGCAATCAGGACTCCACGGTGCATTTCTGGATCGTCGCAACCGGCAAAGAGCTTCAGATGTCGGGATACCCGATGAAGGTCGCGCAGATTTGCTGGGAGCGGCGATCCAAATATCTGGCCACCGCAGGGAGTCCTCACATCACGGTGTGGGACTGCTCGGGCAAGGGGCCAGCTGGGCGCAAACCTCAGACACTTGTCCATCACCGGATGCCGATCATCGCGATGCGCTATCAGCAGGACGGGCCGCTTCTCGCCTCTGGATGCGCGGAGGGGAGGATAGCCATATGGCGTCCCAGTAAGAGGGACATTCCTGACATGACGGCTCTGGTCGGATCTCCTATCACCGATGTTGCCTGGGGAGTGGGTGGGGGGCTTCTTGCCGTCGGCACGGAAGACGGGAGAGTTATTACCTTCGACTGCGGCCTGCCTTCCTAAACCCTCCGCGATTCTTGAGAACCTTTACCGGTAGAGCGACATGGGAACCAATGTCCATTCCCGGCAGACAAGGCAACGAAATGCGATCCGAGAAGCCTTTCTTCACGAGAAGAGGACTCTCTCCGCAGAAGCGGTTCTGGAACTGACCCAGCGCTCTCTTGCGTCGATCAGCCTCGCTACTGTCTACCGAAATATTCATTGCTTCCTCGAAGAACACTGGCTCCAGCGAATTGATATCCCGGGCAGAGCTGCTCCCCTCTACGAGATTGCCGGGAAGAAACATCATCATCACTTTCAGTGTGGGACATGTGGAGCAGTCTTTGATCTAGACGGATGTTGCCTGAAGTCAGAGCCTCAACTGCCTCCAGGTTTCACTTATTCCGGCCATGAGTACTTCATTTATGGCATATGTCCAGAATGTCTCTCCGAAGGTCCACAACAAAAAGCCATAATGGACATCCGACGTCCTGCCCCTAGACCGCTCCTCCCATAACAGGATCAGTGAAACTTGGACGTCCTGTCTCAACCCTACCGGCCAAGTGGATTGCGGTCGCCGACGATGCAGGTTTGATGGTCACGTCATACCAACCGTGGCTCTTGTGAAGATGCAGGACGACAGAACTCTCCGCACCCGGCGCAATCGTTCGACTCACCACGCCTGCGCCATAGGAGTTGTCAACTATCGATACAGAAGAAGGAACTCCGTCGAGGTTATGAAGGTGAAGAATGATATTTCCGGTCAGCCCCGGACCTTTCTTTTCATACTCGGTCCGGAGGTTCACCCCTTTCGAGGGGGCGCCGGCGAACGAGCGATAGAAACCGTTTGGCGCGTGGATCTCGATCGAATACTTGGAATCTGCGAAGAGAGACAAAGGATACTGCTGACGAAGCGTGTCGCCTGCTTTTACTGCGAAGGTCGCCGCCTGGAAGCCTTTATCCGAGGCGTTCTTCAGGTTGCGCAGATAAACATTAAAGGGAGCTCCCGCGGAGCTTAATCCATGCACGTTGTTTCCTGCTGTCAGTTGCAGCTCGAAGGTTCTTCCATCCGAGCTGAGTTGTCCCTCCGCACACAACTCATATGGAAGAGCATTTGCCGGGCAGATGCCTGGTTCCTGGTGAGAAGTAAACGAGGAGCGCTGAAGGTTGTGATTGATGTCCTCGACGTGCGCCGCTTCCAGTTTCCGATAGTTCGACGGAAGCTCCTTGTAGCGGGCCTTCTGGATGCTCACCACGAATTTATCGCGATTAAGGAAATCGAGCTCCGGTTCCTTCTTGTCGTAAGGTCGAAAGACGGACGTCAGATTACCGGAGACGGCACGCCTCCATGCGCTGATGTTTTCTTCCTTCACCGTCTTGCCGTAGCTCCTCTGAACAAAATCCTCCAGGAACATCAGCGTGGACGTGTGATCGAAGAGCTGGGAGTTGACCCAGCCACCCCGGCTCCATGGCGAGGCAATGACCATCGGAACGCGGAAGCCCATGCCGATGGGGCCTGAACGGGCCTCTCTTTCTGGGACGCCCTGATCCACTTCATCCTGCGCATAGGTGTATTCGATAGCAGTATCAATGCCCTGCGACGCGCCACCTGTTTCCGGGCGCTTTGGATCGGCAGCGACATAGGATGGAGCGTGATCGAAGTATCCGTCGTTCTCGTCATAAGTCAGGATGAAGATTGTCTTCTTCCATACATCCGGGTTTTTAGTCAGGATGTCCATGACTTCGGAGACATACCACGCGCCATACCATGGAGACGTCGGATGATCTGAGAACTTCTCGGGTGAGCTCAGCCAGGAGATCGCCGGAAGCTTCCCGTCATTCACGTCCTTGCGGAACTGATAGAAGATATCCCCCTTCGGTACCGACATCGTCTGAGATTTATCTCCGTCCGTGAAGGACAGCTCATCCAGCGAGTGATAGTCGGGATGAGCTGCATTCGTTACAAATGCGGCATGATGCAACGCGCGTTGTTGCTCCGTAAGCTGGTTATATCGTTCTTCGCCGCTGCCTGGGAGTTGCGCCTCAAGCTCAGTAATGCGGCTCTTGTTGTGTTCGATCCGTGCGCGAAGCCGGCTGACAGCTTTCGGATCGTTCTCTTTCACGACCTGATCTTCAAGCTTGGTGTTTTGCTCGGTGAGTGAGGCGACCTGAGCCTTGATGGCGAGAGGAAAGCCTGAGTAGGCTTCGATGTTATAGGCTGCGAAGCACTCCAGCAGATTGGTCCCGAAGTTTCCAAGCCACGCGTCCTGCTCGCCTGTCAGGCCTGAGAATGTCAGTTCGTTCTGGTAGAACTTCCAGCTGATTCCGGCCTCTTGCAGGCGCTCCGGATAAGTCTTCCACGGCATCTTCAGGCGAAACAGCTCATCATTGCGCATGTAGACCTTCGAGTCTGCGCTTTGTCTGTCGCGGACCGTTCCTGTCCAGAAGGCGCTTCGATTCGGCGTCGTGCTGGTCATCACGGAACAGTAGTTCTGATCGCAGACGGTAAACGCATCGGCCAGGGCGTAATAGAACGGAAGGTCCTCGCGCGTGTAGTGGCCCATCGTGATGGGCAGAGCGAAATACTCGTGGTTGCCGGAACGTTTCGCTTCGAGCCAGCCATCGTTCCTTCCCTCATTCCACGCATCCACCTGACTGTTCCTGGAGTGAGGGATGGATCCCATCCACGTGATCCTGGTGTCTTTGATGTCCAGGCGCCAGGGAGCATAAGACGCGCCGGAGGCATCGGTCTGAACGAAGACCGAATTTCCGTTGGGAAGGCGCATGGCACGGGGATCGTTGAAGCCTCGGACCCCGCGGAGTGTTCCCAGTGCATGATCAAACGAGCGATTTTCCTGCATCAGGATCACGATGTGCTCAGCATCGAGATAGGTGGATCCCGGCTCCGGTGCGATTGCGTACGCCCGTTGAATGGACTCGGGCACGAGACCCGATACACCGGCCGCTCCCGAGAGCATCGCCGCAAGCTTGAGAAAATCCCGCCTTGTCTGCATCCTTACTTCCTCGGCACCAGTTTAGTGACACAAGTTGAAAATCAAACGAACTCAATGATGCTGGATCGTTTGGACCACAAACGGCGGAACCAGCGAATACTCCGTCGACAAAGTTGTTCGCGAGCCCTTTTTTAGCGTTTCCTGCATGAATTGCTCATATTGCTTATCGATGGGCAGAGGCGAGTCATTCGCATGTCCGCCACCTTGCCCCTGAACGGCCAGCCAGTAGATAACATTTGGCTGGTGCTCCCGATCACGGAAGATCGCTTCGAAGTACATCTTTTCGCGCTCGAGCGTGGTGACTGTCTCCGCGTGGTGAGCATGCTCGAACTGGACCCAATCTTCGAAGCGGTCTAGCTTGTCCTGGTTTAATTCGAAGCGGTAGAGCGTGACCGTGAATGGTGACTCTGTCTTTGTGGCAACCGAGGATGAAGCATCGGCGCCGCAGTATTGTCTGGCCTGCATCACGCCCAGCGTGATCAGGGAGCCAAGGAGCAAGCCGCCAACAAACAAAAACACTTTTCTCACAATAGTGGTAATGGTAATCCATTCCTGTTTACAGGATTGTGGTTGCGTTGAAGGAGGCCACCATCGTTCGAATTGTCAGCAACTCGTCGGCAAGCGTGGTCCACTCGGAGAGAAGCGTACCTTGACGGCAGATGTTCTCGCGCTGAACCCATCTTTCATACCTCTCAATCCAGCGGACCGCCTGCGCTCGAGAAGATAGATATTCGCGACCATGGGTCCGGCTGCGAGATCATCTGGCGTCCACACATCCGTCTTAAGGTGGACCAATCGCGGCCGGAACTCGTATCGACCGATATGAATACCGCGTATTCCGCCGTAATAAAGCCCAAAACCCCAGAGGCAGACTCGGCGATGATTGCCAAGCTGGAGATTGTATTGACTGCATCCGGTAATATCCGCCGGAGGCCGTCTCCGCTCAAAACCGTATTTCAGAAGAAGATTTCCATCTTCCCTTCGTATGTCTGCTCCCCAGAGGGAGCACTGCTAATGGAGCAGACGCTGCCCACGCAGTAAGCCCGGGGCAAATGTGCCCAGGACCCGAGCATAAGAACAAGAAAGAACCGCAAATAGTTTGGCCTCTTCATCAATGCATCTCCGGTTGTGCTTGGTCCCCCTAACGAGAAGGAGCGAAACAGACAAGGAGATCGTCCCCGTGAGCGGACGTATCACATTACAGAGAAAGGCGAAATTCCCAAGAGCCTGAGAGGACTCAAGATAAGAAATTCCATATTTCCCCAAGCGGGGGCTCTTATGGGAGCCGTAAAGCGGCAGTGAACTTACACGCGGAAACCAGCACAGAGCACACGGCCTCTCTATCTAGGAGCAAGACGGGAGTAGCATGTATATGTCTCTCAGAGCAACAGCGACGCGAATATCCTGACGCGCGCATGCAAGAGAAGAACCGTATCTGCGCCGTATACACAAGAGCACAGATGCCTGCTGACTCTTTAGAGAAAGGTCCCGGATGCAATTCGACTTGCGGTTATATCTCGAAAGAAATGAGGTATCTGCCTCTAGGAGCTTGTTGAAATACTCGTCCAGGCGCCGGCCTATTTCGTCATATGTTTTATGCGTGGAGACGAGCGGGAGCAGGCTGAGCTGTTTAGTGTGGTGACGTTGGAGCAGCGCGTTCCGTCGGATCATCCGTTGCGTGAGATTCGCCGGCTGACGGACGTTGTCCTGAAGAGCCTGGACACGTCGTTCGATGCGCTCTATGCGTCTTCGGGCCGTCCGTCGATTGCGCCGGAGTATGTGTTGCGGGCGCTGCTGTTGCAGGCGTTTTACTCGGTGCGCTCGGAGCGGCAGCTGGTCGAGCAGTTGGACTACAACCTGCTGTTCCGCTGGTTCGTCGGCCTGGGCATGGACGACGCGGTGTGGAACCACGCGGTGTTTTCGAAGAACCGCGACCGGCTGCTGACCTCCGAGGTGGCGCAGCGCCTCTTCGCCGAGGTCAACCGTCTGGCGCGGCGCTTCATGAGCGACGAGCACTTCACCGTCGACGGCACGCTGATCCAGGCCTGGGCGTCGCAGAAGAGCTTCCGTCGCAAGGACGGCTCCGATGATGGTGACGGCTCGAACTTCCACGGTGAGAAGCGCTCGAACGAGACGCACCGCTCGAGCACCGATCCGGATGCGCGGCTATACAAGAAGAGCTACGGCAAGGAGTCGAAGCTGGCCTATCTGGGCCACGTGCTGGTGGAGAACCGCAACGGCCTGATCGCCTCTGCGATGGCTACCACTGCCGATGGCTATGCAGAGCGTGATGCCGCCCTGATGATGCTCGACGAGCGGCAGAAGGGCAACTCGCGGCGCATCACCGTCGGTGCCGACAAGGCTTACGATACACAGGACTTCGTCGTCGCGGCCCGCGCGATCGGCGTCACGCCGCACGTGCAGAAGCATGAGAACGGCCGCCGCTCCAGTATCGACGCACGGATCACGCGTCACCCCGGCTATGCCATCTCGCTGAGCAAACGTTGGCTGGTGGAGAAGCCCTTCGGATGGCCGAAACAGACCGCCTCGCTGGCCCAGGTCAAGCTCCGAGGTCTGCCCAACGTCGACTGGCTGTTCGTCTTCGGCTGTGCCGCCCACAACCTGCTCCGACTGCCTCCGACTGCCCAGGCTGATCGCAAACGAACTCCAGCAAAGCCCTCAGCGGAAGTGCACCTGAAAACAGGTTGCCGCCGCCAACGCCAGCGCAACAACCACCATCTCGCCACCCAACCAGACCAGAAAACAACGCAAACCCACGCTCGAAGCACGCAAGTTCGCCAGCCAGCGCGGAAATCAGCCGTAGTTCAACAAGCTCCTAGAGGAGAGCTAGAGGGCCGGAGGAGCCGGATCTGCTGAGAGGTTGATCCAGGGAGATGAAGAAGAGAAGGATTACTACAACGCAAACCGCAACAATCTGCGCACAGGACATGCACAGGGTGCACGGCCCTTCATGTATATCTTGACTGGTATGGAAGTAGGAAGCCGTCACAATGCTCATGCTCAGAAGCGCTAGCAGCAGCATCAGGCACACGATTATGTGCCTAGGCGTGATCCGCTTTGAGCAGTCGAACAAACATGATGGTAGTTCAGCTTCCGAGGTCTAACCGACTCATGTAAGAACGGTTATTGACATGAGGTCGACAAAAAATAACCCAAAGCGCTCAAATATGCGCAAGAAGGAGGAAAAATTAGTCCGATAATGAGAGTGAACTTGCATTAGCGTAGATCAAAGATGCGAGTCCGCAGCATCTTTATAGGCTTGGCGAAAACTAATTGGCTTGCCATAACCATTAATTTCACAGCAGATGGGGCTGGTGAGCAGGGGTGTATGGAATCCATGGTCGGGACGTATTCTTCGTGCCGCACCGCCTGTGCCAGCCACCTGCTACGATCTCACGACGAAATTGGAGCTGCGCGCGGAGGTGGGTTATGGCCTTGACCTGATTGAGGACTGAAATCCCACTTGTACAAAAAATGACGGGGCCGATTAGCGCCCTCCCGCCGGAGTCGATCAAATCCAATTGCAGACGCGGCACACAGAATTGTAGAGCCTCCAGGTGCGTACCCGGCGAAGAAAAGCCGAGCGCCTAAGAAATGCCTCCAACAGAGTAAAGCATGGTGATTCTCGTCCCGTCGATCCGGAGGACCACGTTCGGCTTAGGTGTAAGTTGACCTCGCTCAGTCGATACGAGTACGCTAATTGCGTGGCGAATCGGATGCCTACGAAAACGTTTTCCCGCCAAGTTGGGCGCGAACTCCAATATTTACAGGCGACACCATACGCGAGGATTCATGCTAGGGAAAAAACACAAGACGGGCCACAGTGCCCAGGCTGAGTCGGATTTCGTTCCGATCGTGAACCGGCGCGATTTCTTGACGCTTGCGGCCGGGGGAGCTGCATCCCTCGCGAGTTCACCATGGATGCAAGCCGAAGGACTGTTCTCCTCGAGCACACCCGGCGGCAACATTAACCTCGCCCGCGTAGCCGTACCTTCGAGCCCAGTCGCTACGAGCGAGAACAAGATTTCGGCGCTCAACGACGACATTGACCCAGAAAACTCCGCAGATCGGAGCAACGGCAGTTACGCAATTCATCCGACACCTTCCGGCGAAGGCATGACGAGCTGGGTGCAATACTCCTGGAGCACTCCAGTCCCTATCGACCGAGTAGAGATTTATTGGGCAGTTGACCCTCCGCGCCACAATGTTGCTCCCGGTAGCGCCTCTGCCAATGGGATTGGCCTTCCAACCTCCTATCGCATTTTGTATTGGAACGGACAAGACTTCGTTCCTGTAGAGAATGCGCAAGGTCTGGGCAGAAAGGCGGACGGGTTCAACGTGACCTCATTTGCGCCAATCAAGACTGACAAGTTGCGCTTAGACGTTCAATCTGAGAATCATCTCCGTGTCGGTATTCTCGAATGGCGCGTCTTCAGCTCTGGAGAGCTTCCCGCCATCGCGCCACTCGTTCACGCCGGGATAGACAGGTCGGTTGTGACCGGCGGCAAGACCTACTTATCCGCAAATGTAGCTTGGCTGCACGAGGATCCCAGTAACGTAATCCGATGGACTAAGCTGAGCGGTCCCGGCAAAATACGTTTTGCGAATACGTCCTCACCTGTGACGACGGCGACGGTATCGGAGCCGGGCGACTATTTGCTCGGCCTGACGGCCCGCGCAAATGGACGCAGCGCGAACTCAACGCTTCATGTCCACGCAGAACCTGCGCCTCCAACGCAACGACTCGATGTCGTCTATACACGGTCGTATTCTGTAAATAGTCCGTTTTGGAGCGCCCGCTCGAAGGCACTCATCGTGAATTGGATTCCTCACTGCATCGCCTACTGTGAGCGCACCGATATACCCGCTGGCAAGGGTGACGGAGGAATCGACAACTTCATCGAGGCTGGCAAAGCGAACCGTGGGGAGGCCCATGGAAAGCACCGGGGGTATGTCTTTTCAAACGCCTGGGTACATCAGACGGTGGAATCGATGTGCATCGCGCTCATGGTCGATGCAAACGGGGACCCGGAAATCCTTGCAGCCCAAACTCACATGCGAAATACACTTGAGCGATGGATTCCGATCATCCTCGCTGCACAGATGGAGGATGGATATCTCCAGACGGCGTATATCCTTGCCGACCGCTCAGACTGGCCGACACGCTGGTCACCCGAGCACCGTGGAAATCACGAGGGATACGTTGCCGGCTACTTCATCGAATCCGCGATCAATCATTACACACTGACAGACGGTAAGGATCTTAGACTCTATAACGCGGCCAAGAAGCTGGCCGACTGCTGGGTGGCGCATATCGGTCCTGGCAAGCAAGAATGGTTCGATGGGCACCAGGAGATGGAACAAGCTCTGGTGCGCTTCGGAAGGTTTGTGAACGATCAAGAGGGCAATCGTCGTGGCGACGCATACATCGCGCTAGCCAAGTTCCTGTTGGACTCCCGCAGGGGAGGATCGGAATACGATCAGAGCCATCTCCCCCCGGGACAGCAATATGAGGCTGTCGGCCATGCTGTTCGCGCCACCTACTTCTATTCGGGCATGGCGGACATCGCAGCGGAGACACACGATCCTGACTATCAAAGCGCCGTACTGTCGCTGTGGGACAACATGGTCAACCGCAAGTATTACGTGACAGGCGGGATCGGTAGCGGGGAGACATCGGAAGGCTTCGGGCCAAATTACTCTCTTCGCAACAACGCTTATTGTGAGTCTTGCTCGAGCTGCGGCCTAATCTTTTTCCAATACAAACTCAACCTCGCCTATCACGACGCCAAGTTCGCTGATCTCTATGAGGAGACGATGTATAATGCGCTCCTCGGCGGCGTAGCACTCGATGGGGGTAGTTACACCTACACGAACCCGCTTGTGAACACCCAACGCGCGCTTTGGCACGTTTGTCCGTGCTGTGTCGCGAACATCTCCCGAACGCTTCTCATGATTCCGACCTGGACGTACGTGAAGAGCCCCAAAGGCGTTTATGTCAACATGTTCGTCGGAAGTCGGATTAACGTCGGACAGGTCGCGGGCACAGAATTAGAGATGGTACAGGCTACGGATTATCCGTGGAAGGGCTCAATAGCCATCACGGTCAATCCCAAGGAGAGTAAAACCTTCTCTGTCTTCGTGCGGATCCCGAAGCGTAAGACGAGCAGCCTGTACAACGAATCTCCAGCTATCTCTGGTATGTCATCCTTCTCAGTCAATGGAAAGAGAGTCACGCCACAGATCGAGAAGGGCTATGCCATCGTTACTCGCGAATGGAAGGCTGGTGATCGTATCGAGCTGGAACTTCCCATGATTCCTCAGCGGGTGACGGCGGACTCACGTATTCAGGCAGATCTGGGGGACGTCGCTCTAAGATATGGTCCACTGGTCTACAACGTTGAAACGGCCGACCAGCCGCATATTGATCAACCCTTGGGCGAGGCGCCCCTCGAAGCCGAATGGAGGCCTGATGTTCTCGGTGGCATCATGGCAATCAAGGGCGAATGGAAGGATGGTTCAACAATGGTCGCCATTCCGAATTACGCCCGCATGAACCGAGGAGGCGCTCCCCCTCCGTATCCCACGCCGGATGGTGGTGTCGTTGATTACGCACCCGGAGCTACCACGAACAAAGGCGCGAAGACCGGTAGTGGTTCACTTACGACCGCGACACCACCCACACCGGCCATCGTTGCGAGCAACGCTGGCGCGGGGAATACGACGCCGACGGCGGCGAAAACGTACGGACGAAAGCACCGGGTAGATTCCAAGGTTTGGATCTAATCCGGCATGGGCGAATCACACGCCTATTCAGCCGAAAGAGAGAGCCCCAGACATAGCGAGTCGGGGGCTTCTTGCCAGAGATCAGACGTGACGGCCGAAAGACTCTATTCCAGCAATAAAGGAACTCGTCGTGTCGAACTTGCGATGAATCGAAGCTCGGGCAGGACTTTACCCAGCGGAATAGCAGGAGCTGAACTCGATCCGAAGCTGAAGTAGACTTCGCGAAACAACGGATAGAGAGCTTCGTAGACAGCGACCGCTTCAGGTCGCGGAGTGTAGGTCCTGAAATTAAGACAAAGTCTCTCCTGCGCCGCTCGTATAGAGGGAAACACCCCTGCAGCTACGAAAGCGATGATCGCTGAACCGAGGCTTGTGGGGACTCCATCTGGGACCAGGACCGGCCGGTTGAATACGTCAGCATAGACTTGGTTCAACACGGGATTGTTCTGCGGGATGCCTCCCGCATTGATGACGCGGTTTACTAGCACTCCATGCTCGCCCATTCGTTCGAGGATAATCCGCGTGTGAAAGGCAGTTCCTTCGATCGCCGCGAACAGTTCATCCTGAGCGGTATGGAGGAGATTCCAACCCAGCGTGATGCCTCCCAGCTCGGGGTTGACTAAGACGGTTCGATCGCCGTTATCCCAACTGAGCCGAAGGAGGCCCGTCTGGCCAGGACAGTAGGTTTCCAGACCCCGTGCAAGCGTCTTGACGTTGGTCCCAGCGCGTCGCGCGATTGCCTCGAAGATGTCGCCAACTGCGGACAATCCGGCCTCCACTCCAACCAGCTCGGGATCTACACTTCTCGGCACCACACCGCAGACGCCGGGGATCAGCCCCACGTCCTCTGCCATGGCTATGATGCAAGTGGAGGTGCCGACGACATTGACCACGTCGCCCGGACGGCATCCCGCACCGAGGGCATCCCAGTGCGCATCGAAGGCGCCCACCGGTATCGGGATGCCAGGCGCTAGACCTAGTTCCTTTGCCCAGTACGCGTCCAGCTGTCCGTAAATCTTGTTTGAAGTGAGATACTCGCCGCCGATCTTCTCGCGCACTCCCTTCAGCAAAGGGTCCAACGCAATGAAGAACTGTTCCGGAGGCAGACCTCCCCATTTCGGATTCCACATCCATTTATGGCCCATGGCACAAATGCTGCGCTTTACCTGCGAGGCCTCATGCACGCCTGTCAGTGTCGCTGCCACCATGTCACAGTGCTCAAGAGCTGTGCCGAATCGGGCTCTCTTCTCGGCAGAAGCGTGCCGCAGCCAGTGAAGCAGCTTTGCCCAGCCCCATTCATGGGAGTACGTCCCGCCGCACCACTCGATGGCCTCGAGATCAGTCTTATGAGCCAGTTCGGTGATCTCTCTTGCTTCACGATGGGCTCGATGGTCGCACCACAAGTAATATTCATCGAGCGGCTCGAGCGAATCGTCGACCACAATCACGCTCGATCCGGTCGTATCAAGTGCCAGCGCCAGCACCTCGGCCCCGCTGACTCCCGTGACCTCCAACACGGCACGTGTCGCTTTACTTAACGCCGCCATCTGATCCGAATGCGATTGGGTCGCGTAGTCCGGGTCTTCCCGTTTCCGATGAAGCGGATATTCCGCAACACTGGTTCCTAGTCTGCCGCGCTCGGAATCCACCAGACTGCCCCTGACACTCAGGGTTCCGAAATCCGCTCCTGCAACGATCGCCATTATGAATTCTCGCTCTGTCCGTAAGTTGCGTTTGCTCCGTGTTTGCGAAAGTAGTGCCGGTCCAGAAGTGCCTGCGAAACCCCAGCAGTGGGATTCAGTTGCATGGTCATCAGGGCCATCTTCGCGACCGCTTCCAGAACAACTGCGTTGTGAGCCGCTTCATGCGGATCACGTCCCCATGCGAAAGGAGCATGGCCCGCGACCAGGACGGCAGGAACCGCCAATGGATCGAGTGACTCAAATTCCTCGATGATTGCCTTACCGGTATTCAGCACATAGTCGCCATTGATCTCTTCATCGCTGAGCTCACGTGTGCATGGCACTGGTCCATGAAAGTAGTCGGCGTGTGTCGTTCCGAAAGATGGGATTTCCAACCCTGCCTGAGCCCATGCTGTGGCGTGTTCGGAATGGGTATGGACAACGGCTCCGATTGAAGGAAATGCCTCGTATAGCGCAAGATGTGTCTTTAGATCACTCGAGGGCCTAAGGCTTCCCTCCACTATCGCCCCATTCATGTCCGTTACGACCATCTGATCAGGCGTGAGTTCGTCGTAGTCGACTCCACTTGGTTTGATCACGACAAGGCCAGAATCACGCTCGATGCCGCTGGCATTTCCAAAGGTGTAGAGCACCAGACCTCGACGCACGATCTCAAGATTCGCTTCGAGTGTGGCTTCTTTGAGTTTTTCAAGCATTTGATCCCCTACTTCAGCGGAATGTCGATCACTTCGATGGTGTTCGCCGCAACGTTATGCTTCCATGAAGTCGAAGCAATGGTTTCTTTGCTAGTTTGAGGCTCAATGGTATTCGGCTGATCGATCGTGTTTGTGGCGAAGCGCGAATCCGCGTGGAGACGGTAAATAGTCGGCGCCCCCTGGCTCGCGCCTACCAGATCGATCGTGAGCGGCTGCTCGCGATCACTTGCGTTGACCAGCTTAAGGTGCAGCATCTTCTGACCCGTGGACACGGTCGCGGACCAAAAGAAGCGCGAATTCAGACCGCTGCCTTCGGTCTTTGCGAGATGGTCACCGATATGCTGGCCGAAGAGTACCTGAGCCCAGTAGCTCGGAGAGCCGTATGCCTTGTCGGCGGTGTAGCCGATCAAGTCAGTCGTCCACTGCATGCCGCCAGGATTGACATTGGTGAGCAGGGGGGCATAGCTCGCAAGCTCGATGAGATCGCTGTTACGCTCCATGCTCGTCATCCAGGCTGCATCACCGAGCGCCGCCCCAAAGTCCGGCGTCGGTGAGCCTGTTCGGGTCGCCCATTCTCCAATGAAGATTTTTGGCCCTTTGCGATCCATGGTGTCGTACTTCTTGTCCATGGCAAAGAACTCTTCTGGCGTCTGATAGTAGTGATCATCGATGAGATCCGGATTGCCCTTCTTGATAGGCATTGTCGCAATCAAGCTGTATCTGCGGCCGTACTTGCCTCGGATTGCGTTCGCGATCTGGTCGAACCGGTCGTCGTACGTTTTTGCCTTATCGAACCAGTCTTCGTTTCCGATCTCGATATAGTGCAGAGGGAACGGCTCAGGATGGCCATCCCGAGCGCGCAGCGCACCCCACTTCGTCGATTTGTCCCCGGTCACGTACTCGACCTCGTCGAGGTCTTCCTGAATAAAGGGTTCGAGATCCTTCCCGACGACATGTTCTCCGTGCAGCGAATACCCGGCGAACACCGCCAGAACCGGTTCAACCTTAAGGTCTTCGCACCACTCGAGAAACTCCAGCAATCCCATTCCATCGTTTGACTGATAATTCCAGGGGCTGCGATGCGTCGGCCGGTCCACGAGGGGCCCTATCGTCTCCTTCCAATTGAACCGATCCTTGACGGTGTCCCCTTCGAGGTAATTGCCTCCTGGCAAGCGCAGGAAATGCGGATGCATGGCAGCCATCATCTTCATGAGATCAGGTCTATTCCCATTCGGCCGATCCTGGAACGTGGGCGGGAACAAGGAAACAAGCTGCAGTTCTACCGATCCAGCGTGATCGAAGGTCAACTCAAGATGATTTGCTGCGCCGACGCCAACGTCCGGGCCAGTCTTGAGCGTAAAAGCGAATCTCTTCCAATCACTATCCGAAGTCCGAATAGTCGTCTCGGCCAAGGTTGCACCGGTCCTGTTCGCAACCAGCCTCAAACGGGCGGCGTGCACTCCCGACGGCTTGGCATAGAAGGAACCCTGATAGACGGTCGATGGCTGTAAAGCCATTCCCCAGTAGCCGTCATTGGCGATCCCGGCCTGATCTTTATCGCTTGCGCCTTTTACCTCAAGCAAAAGGCTGTTCGGCAATGCCGCGCTCGGTCCCTCTGTGCCGGCCTTCATCTCGACTTTGCTCTCGCCCTGTTCCACTACCAGCCAATGCTGCTGCCCCTTCCAAGCATTCCGAAAGGTGCGGTTGCGCACCATCTCGGCATAGAGTCCACCGTCGTAGGAGTAGTTGATCTCCTCGGTCATCAGTCCGTAGAGGTTGGGGCTGACGACATGGACCGACTGTGTAGCGTCGACATGCAAGGTCGGCGTTACTACCTGTGCGAGCAGGCATGGAGTCACAAGAGAAAACACGGCCAGAATTAGTTGGGAGCGCATATAGGTCCTCAGAAGTTTCACTTCGGGTATACGTTTTCTGGGCAATGGTAGTCAAGAGGACTTACTTCTACACGGAACGAACTTGGCAGATTCGGTTCCTTCCACGTACAAAAGCTATGGAGGGATCTTGCCCAGAAAGCGTAAGGCTGCGTCAAAAGAGAAACGGCCCGATATCCGGGAGGTAGCAACAGCGGCCGGGGTGTCCCTGGCTACGGTTTCGCGCGTCCTGAACAACGTATCCACTGTCGACGAGAAGCTTCGTAAACGTGTTCTGGCGGTGACTGAGAAGCTTCGGTATGTTCCGAATCGTCAGGCCAGTTCGCTGGTATCCGGGCGTAGTCGTCTCTTCGGCGTGATTATTTCCGATATCACCAATCCGTTCTTCCCGGAACTGATTCAGGGTTTCGAGGCGCGCGCCGTAGAAATCGGGTACGAAGCTCTCATCGGATCCACAAACTACGATCCGAAGAGCATGGAACTGTGCGTCGAGCGCATGCTTTCAAGAAATGTAGATGGGGTGGCGGTGATGACTTTCGGCATTGAGACGCCCCTTCTTGAGCGGTTTGCCGCCCAACGCATACCTATGGTTTTCATCGACGAGGCTCCGGCGAGACAGCTCACCGCTGCGATCAAGGTGGACTACGATCACGGAATCCAGCAGGCGATTCAACATTTAGCGGTACTTGGCCACCGCCGCATCGGCTTCATTTCAGGCCCGAAAGACCTCCGTTCCGCACAGTCCCGCCTGGAAGCGTTCAAGAAGTCAATGGGTGCGCTGGGCATCAAACTCTCCGCGGAGATGGTCGTTGAGGGAAACTACACTATCGAGAGCGGTCAGATCGGTTTCCAGGCATTTCAGCGGCTTACGACGCCTCCCAGCGCGATCATATGCTCGAACGACATGACTGCCATCGGAGTAATGCACGCCGCGTTCGACGCCGAACTGAGCATTCCGAGGGATCTCTCGGTCATCGGGTTCGATGACATCAGCCTTTCACGCCATCTGCTGCCGCCCCTGACGACCGTGCGCATGTCTTGCAACGAGATAGGGTCGCGCGCAGTCGATTCGCTGCATGCGCTGGTCGAGGATCGGTCGCGCGCAGCGATCAATTCCGCCCTCCTCACTTCCCTGGTAGTGCGGCAGAGGACGGATATACGGCAGGGGGCCCTGGCGGACCTGCCGGGGAAAAAAGCCAAGCGAATCTAGCGGCTGTTTGTCCGATGGGGATATAGTGAGTGTGCAACGAGAAAACGATTTCTCGATCACTAGGAGTTACTTTCCCGCCTATGTCCAATCTCAAGTCTTTGGAAATTTGGTTTGTCACAGGGAGCCAGCACCTCTACGGCGAAGACGCTCTCCGTAAGGTCTCCGCGAACGCCCAGGTCATCGGCCAATACTTCGCGGGGCAGCCCGCCATTCCTGTCCGACTGGTGACGAAACCGATCGTGACCAGATCCGAGGAGATACAGTCGGTTTGCGAGGCTGCCAATCAATCGACTGCATGCATCGGCCTGATCTTCTGGATGCACACGTTTTCTCCTGCGAAGATGTGGATCAAAGGTTTGCGTCTTCTCAACAAGCCTTTCCTTCACCTGCACACACAGTTCAATGAACCATTGCCCTGGTCGACGATCGATATGGACTTCATGAATCTCAACCAGTCCGCCCACGGCGATCGTGAATTCGGATTCATCACAGCGCGACTGGATCTTCCCAGAAAGGTGGTCGTCGGCTACTGGAAGGACATCGAGACGATCGATCAGATCGGCGCCTGGACACGCGCCGCGGTGGGTCTCTACGAGTCGCGCCACCTGAAGGTCGCACGTTTCGGCGACAACATGAGAGAGGTTGCGGTCACTGAAGGGGACAAGGTAGAGGCAGAGAAGGTCTTTGGCTACTCCGTCTCGGGATATGGAATCGGCGATCTGACCGACCGTATGATCGCATTCAGCGAGACCGATGTGAGCCAACTCGTGGAGGAGTATCGCGATCGCTATACGATCGTCGGAGCCCATGATCGTCCCGAATCCCTTGCGGCCGCGGCCCGTATCGAATTGGGTCTGAGAGCCTTCCTGACCGATGGCGGCTTCGGAGCATTCACCGACACCTTTGAAGATCTACACGGGATGAGACAGCTCCCCGGTATCGCCGTGCAGCGGCTCATGGGAGACGGCTTTGGCTTCGCCGGGGAAGGCGACTGGAAGACGGCTGCGCTTGTGCGGATCATGAAGACGATGGCCACCGGACTCGTTGGCGGCACCTCTTTCATGGAGGACTACACCTACGATTTCAGCGGCACGCCGAAGATCCTCGGGTCTCACATGCTGGAGATCTGTCCCTCCATTGCTGAAGCGAAGCCAGCACTTGAGGTTCATCCACTAGGGATTGGAGGGAAGGAGGATCCCGTGCGCCTCGTGTTCACGGCTCCTCAGGGAGAAGCCATCGTCTCCAGCGTCATCGACATGGGAAACCGATTCCGCCTCATTGTCAATGAGGTGGATGTGATTCCTCCGGAGCAGGAGTTGCCCAGACTGCCAGTAGCAAGAGCAGTCTGGCTACCTCGTCCCAATCTCAAGGTCGCGGCGGCCGCCTGGATTTATGCAGGCGGAGCCCACCACACCGGCTTCAGCCAGGCGCTCAGAACCGAGCACATGGCCGATCTGGCGGAGATGCTAGGCATCGAGCTCGTCCGCATCGATAAGACCACTGATATTCCGCGCTTCCGGCAGGAGCTTCGCTGGAGCAGTGTTGCCTATTCTCTCGGACGGTAGAAGGCACCAGAAACTTATTGAAGCGGAGGTGACCGAATCATGATGCTTCGAGGTTCGGTCACCTCGTACTGAGGATCGATCAACATGTCCGACATCTCGCGAAGGGCAGTTCTGAAGACATCCGCGCTTTTGAGCGCTGCAGCGCTCCATCCTGCGCTCTTGGCCGAACCCGCAGCTCCCAGCATCGATCCGCAGGTGCTCTTACTGTCGAGCACTTCAGGGATCGTTCTCCCACCCAAGGGCCGGGCTTTCTTAAAGTTCAGCTTCGATTTTCCTGAGCCTTCGGTTGAATTTGGAGGGTATCAGTTTTCCGTTCGCATCTACACGCGTGAGAACACCTACGCAATGGCCCCTCATCACATTCATGTGGAGCGGTCTTCGAATGGGATACGAATCCTCTGCGATGGTCTGACATGGGCCGGCGGTCAGGAAGAACATCCTGGCAAGGTGATCGCGGCAGTAAAACAAAACGAAGGCGGCCTTGAGATTCATGCTGAAGCCTCCGTGCCCGGCAAGCAGATCAAGTCCATCGCTACCGTGGTGAGATGGCTGCCACGGGGCGAAGTATCGCGGGCCGGAGGAAAATTCAGCGATCCGAAGGACGACGAAGTCCTTGCTTCCTGGCCTGAACTAAATGCCGGGCTGGTTTCTCCGATCATTGTGTTGCGATCGGGAGAGCAGTACACAGGGATCTCCCTTGCCGCGAAGCGGGACGAAGCCCGTCCTGCGCGGTTCTACCTGCAACCTGGCGAAAAGGGTTATCGCGCGGAACTCATCTACGAGCGCGAAGCATGGAGCAAGAGCGAAACCATCGAAACAGCCACGTGGCATATCCGCAAAGGAAACAGTTATGCGGAAGTTGCGCAGCCACAATACGAGCATGTTGAGAAAACATTCGGCTTGAAAGAGTGGGAATCACGGACTGATGTTCCTCTCTGGATGAAGGAGGCATCCCTCATCGTTTCCCTGCACGGAGCTGATTGGACCGGCTATATCTTCAACGATTACGCAAAGCAACTCACTATCTTGAAGTGGATTGCAGAAAACATCGATCCCCGCAAGGTGGTGGTCTTCCTTCCCGCATGGGATGGCCGGTACTACTGGAACTATCCGGCCTATGTGCCGGATCCACGAATGGGAGGGGAAAAAGGATTCCGGCGCCTGATCGATGGAGCTCACAAGCTTGGGTTCCACCTCATCGCTATGTTCGGCTCCAACGTCGCCAACAAAGACATACCGTCATTCGACGAAGTGCGAGATGCGGTCACAATCCGCCCCGGAGCTGATGAATGGAATCTGGACTACGTCGATTGGGACAATGACCGTCGCGGAGATTCCAACTACGGCTTCATGAACCTTGGAGTTCGATCATGGCGTGAACATCTCCGCGACCGCATCGCAGACACGCTTGGACGGTTCGACCTGGACGGCTACTTCCTTGACATCGTAGGCGTCGCAGAGAACAACCGCCAAGGCGATATGTTCCTTGGGACCCGCCAGCTTGTTGCAGACCTTCACGAGAAGTTCCCAGACAGGCTGGCGATGGGCGAAATGCACTATGACGCTTTGCTCGGAAACATCGCTGTGTATCAGGCCGATGTCACTGCTGAATATCCAGAGGCTTTCTACAAGTATGGACGAATGTTCGAGCATCTGAGCTGGCCGGCCCCGGGCCGGGGCAGCACAGGAGTCCACGAATTTGGCTTCGCCAACAGGTGGAAGCTACCGGACCCACAGCAGCGAGTGATACCTACGCTCACGGTGGTGGATGACACCTTCAGCAAGAATCGCGAGCAGATGACAGCCGTGATCGAGGTTGCGAAGAAGTGGAAATTTCCCTGGTTGGGACACCGATTCGCCGAAGAAATCCTGATGTATCCGAATGCAGATTCATCTTCTATATCGAAGTACATATGAGGACGCAGCACACGCAGAAAACAGGCGATTCGAAGTTCGACTCGATCGCACTATCCCACGAAAAGGCCTCTTCCTTGCCGCGCAGGTCGTACTTGCAGCGGGAGTGACGGTACTGCAGGTTGCAGCCAATCCCTATGTCACCATCCTGGGACCACCAGAGACTGCTTCCAGGCGACTTAACCTCACGCAAGCTTTCAATACCCTCGGAGACACTGTTGCACCTTTTTGGGGAGCATCTTTCTGCTCGGGGGGGCCGCGATAAAGACCATACCCACGGACGACGCGGGACTTACGGCCTACCGCATCCGTGAAGCCGCCAAAGTGAAACTGCCTTACATTGCGATCGCGGCAACACTGATCATTCTGGCGATTGCGATTGCACTATACCGGTTTCCTCGTCTCGAGGTCACACGAGATTTTCGACCGACCGATTTCGACATCAGCCGCGACAGCATCTGGAAGTACCCGCATCTTTGGCTAGGTGCGCTGGCGATCTTCATCTATGTCGGCGCAGAGGTATCCGTTGGCAGCTTCCTTGCCAAGTATCTGGCCGATCCCGCCATCGGTGGCTTATCTCTGCAAAAAGCTGCTCAGCTCGTAACTCTCTACTGGGCGGCATGATGGTCGGGCGTTTCATCGGATCCGCGGTTATGCGGCGCATCGCGCCGAACCGTTTGTTGATCTTTGTAGGAGTCGGTGCCGGGTTGATGACACTGCTTTCCTGCCTGACAACCGCTCCCTGGGCAAGGTGGACGATCTTGGCCGTGGGACTGTTTAATTCGATCATGTTCCCTACGATCTTCACACTCGCCGTTGCAGAGCTCGGACCGTTTACCGGCCGGGGATCGGTGCTGGTCGTGCAGGCGTTTGTAGGCGGCGCGGTGTTCCCGGTCATGATGGGACACCTGGCTGACAAGTACGGCATCCATCGTGCGCTGTTCCTCCCGTTCGTGCGCTACCTCTACGTGATTTATACGGTATGCGCGGTTACAGGATCGCCCCTACGGAAGCACAGAGCCATATCCAGCCCGCCGATTGGTGGAGGCCGCTCGGAGTAACACTACGTAGACGGCGAGGCCTGCTGAGGAGCACCACAATGAAGACAAGATTAATGCTGGCGGTATTACTCATGACAGCCTCTCTCGCAGATGCAAGCGTGCACAGGAAGCCTTTGGGAACCACGAGAGATGGTCACCCCGTCGATCTCTTCACGCTCATCGACCACGCGCTTACAGTGACCATCACGAACTATGGGGCTCACGTTGTGAGCATCGAAACGCCCGATCGCTCAGGCAAGCGAGCGGACGTGGTGCTCGGCTATAAGCACCTTGTAGATCATGAGAACGATAACGACACGTATCTAGGTTCCTTAGTCGGTCGTTATGGAACCGAATCGGTAGGCGATCTCGCACCCAGCGGGTCGCTGTTCTGGCCGTATTGATGGTTGGTGGGGAATACTCATCGTATTGTTGATGCGATGAGAGCCCGCTCTTGCCGTGGTCCCTAAACTCCTTTGGTCTCGTGCGTTGCTCGTCGCAGCGGCAAGGAAATTTCCACCTTTGATAACACCTTCGCCCTTATTCCTTATTCATGAATAAATTTGCGCAGATCTGCCGCTCTCAATTCGCTTTCTCCTTGCGGCCGTACGGAGGACCACACATCTAGTCTGCTCCAAGGCCACACTCTCTTCTACGAGCCAAGCTTCTGCTTCATGCAATGTCGAAGACTTTATCCATAGAACCTGAACTTGTCGCTTCAGTCATTTTTGTGACACTTTTAGTAGAGTTCTGGTTCGCGGACCATTGCGGAGCAGGAAAGCTGTTTCTTGCAGTTGTTCTGATTTCTACCGATGCATTCTGGTTCTCAGCGATGCGTTCCAATTGCGGTTTGGCCCACGGCTTTCACCATCAATATGTCCTTTTTTGTTTGATCCACGTTCCGGAACTTCCGGATTTCAAATTCTCCTCGTATATAGTGACAAATCGCGGAAAATCCATTCCTATACCCTGAGCATAGAGACGAAGCTCAACCGGGTTGATGACCCTGCGTCCACGTTCGCACTTGCTGACTTCGCTCTGGCTTAAACCCATCGCCTTCGCCATATCATTCTGAGTTCGGCCCGCCTGATTTCGAAGACTCACCATCGTATACAAGAGAACCTTGTACTCGGGTGTGAATTTGATCGCTGGCCGTCTCTTCTCCATCGCTAAGAAAAACGGTAGGAGTCCAATAAGGAATAGTGGAAATCAGACTATTTCAGCAGCAAGGAAAACCTATCTGTCTCATTCCAATGACATTGATAGTTTTGTTGACAAATAGTCGATCTTAAACTAAACAATTGTTTAGGGACCAAATGTGGTCGACGCCAGAAGATTGAGGTAGATGCCTCAATCTCCTGACAAACGCGTGTCCCTGCAGATGGCAATCGCTGCTGCGCTGGCGAAGGCGCGTATTCGTCGCAAGTTTACTCAAGAGGAGTTGGGGTACCGTGCGGGCTACGATCCGGTCTATATCAATATGCTCGAAAGGGCGCGCCGATATCCCTCCATGCGCGCCGTCTTCAATATTTGCGAGGCTCTTGGCACGACGCCGTCCGCCCTTATGGAAGATATTCAAGAGCAAATTCAATTCAAACACCGGTGAACCTGTTTACCTTCTCTTGACACCAAGTTGCGAGGACAACTAGGTGTACATCTCTTTGCCCGGCTCTGCATTATCGCGACCGGGGATCCCGAGATATAAACGGTTAAATTTCACCGAGCAGAAGAAAGACTCCTCCCCAAAATCCGATCCCACTCCTTCAAAGAGTTTCTCCAAGCCGTTTTTCAGTATGCGGCGGAGCAGCTTGCTGGGCGGTATTAAGAATCCCTTTGGAAGCGGCATATCGGAACCCCTCATCGCTCTCTTGAACCCGCAGAGGAATGCTGCTGACCTCCAACTCAAAATGGCCTGGGGGATGGAATGAACTCCGAAGGAACGCTATCACTCCGTCCTATCATCACAGCTGGCGACCCAGTAGAACAATCCCGCAACTCAGAAGTGCACCCACATCCAGGCGTGCCCGCTATCAGCGACTCGTCAGACGAAAGCTTGCTCGTCGCGGTCGGAAAAGGATCAAAGGATGCGATCGGCATCCTCTTTGAGCGGCACGGCAGAGTTGTATTGAATGTTGCGTACCGCATCTTGCATGACGAGTCGGAAGCTGCTGACCTGCGCCAAGAGGTCTTCATTTATTTGTTCCAGAGGGCCCAACTTTACGACCCGCGGAAATCATCGGCGATTTCATGGATCATGCAAATCGCTTATCATCGCGCATTTAATCGACGTCGATTCCTTACCGCACGGCACCACTATAAAACCGAAGAATTCAGCGAACAACGGATCAAACGTCACGCATCGCATCTATCTACCGAGCAACTTGACGGACAATCTATCCTGAAGCGCTTTAGAAACCAACTCAGCCGAGAGCAACAGCAAACACTCGAACTCCATCTATTCGAAGGCTATTCTTTTCAGGAAATTGCCAACAAAAGCGGCCAAACCGTTGGAAACGTAAAACACTTCTACTACCGCGGGTTAGAGAAGCTCCGTTCAAACCTCATCTCGAAAAAGCGCATATAGGTGAGAGAATTGGGAAACGTCTACGCCGCGAAGGAACTGAGTCGGTGAATCCTGACTTTCATGAACAGTTCGTTGCCCTCTGCGCACTCTACTATTCTGACGAAATTACCGAGGAAGAGTGGGCTTTGTTGCAGGTCCATATGGCATATTGTGAGCCGTGCAAGCAACGGTTCCTCGACTATCAAAAGTTGGCGACGGATGTGATTCCGATGATGGCCGCGGCGGCGGCCGCTTCTGACCACGACGGTATCTTGAACGAAACCTCAGAGGATCAGCGCCTGGCTGCAGAGCAGCTTATAAACAACCTGGAAGATCTTCCACAGATCCAAGAAACTACGAAAAAAAAGCGACTCATCTTTCCTCAACTGGGATTGACGCTCGCTGCTTGTTCGCTTGGATGTCTGGCACTCGTTTCCGTCTACCTGTTGCGAACCAAAGGCCTTTCATCGTCCAGGGCCCTACAAAGCCCCACACCCGCGAACACGGTTGCCCCCTATGACGCCTCCACCACAGATCAACAAATGCTGCGACAAGATCGGGCTGAGATCCAGAATCTTCACCAGCAACTGTCTATGATCAGGAACAGCTTCGCCCACCTCGTGACCAAAGATCAGACATCGCAGCACCAGATTCTCAATGATGAAATACAGATAAAGCAGCTTACTGCTGAACTCGACTCTCTCTCCGAACAATTCACTGCCTCCCAAAATGAGTCGCAAATATTGCGGGAGCACCTTCTAAGCTCTGCAGCGGACGCAAACCAGAATCTGTTGAAAATCGCCTCACTGGAAACCAAACTTCGTGATGTCGATGCCGCTCTGGACGATGCGAATACTGCGCTCAATGAACGCGAGAGGATGCTCGCTCTCGACCGGGATTTCCTCGCACACGATCGTGATGTCCGCGATGTAATCAGCGCACGGGATCTATATATTGCCGACGTTTACGACTCGACCGAATCCGGCCGATACGCTAAACCCTTCGCCCGCATTTTCTATACCCGCGATCGCTCCTTAATCTTCTACGGCTTCGACCTCGAAAAGCAATCGGGCCTGAAACAGGATGCCTCATTCCAGGTATGGGGTAGCGGAAGCGACCAAAAGCCAGTGAGCCTTGGTCTCCTCTACCAGGATGACAATCATAATCGATGGGTCATGCGCTTTAACGACTCCAAAACGCTTGCCCGTCTGAATATGGTCTTCGTCACCATCGAGCCTCCGGGAGGCAGTCGGAAGCCCACAGGCAAGCAGATGCTCCGGGCTCTGCTGCAAATGCCTCCGAATCATCCATAAAAAAATAGAGTGGCTGGTACTCCTTCGGGCGTCCATCTGTAGACGAGGTGTACTCGTTTTTACCCTCGACTCGCCGGAGCGCCGTTACATGAGAAGTTGGGTTTCTTTGCTGAGTTTTTGTGTCTTTTCTGTATCTCTCTTTGCTCAGTCCACAAATGCCACGATCAGCGGAGGGGTTGCAGATCCTGCCGGAAGAATGATTGCGAACGCGGACATTGAAATTCAAAATGACGCGACAGGTGTCATTTACTCTTCGCAGACAAACAGCGCCGGCATCTACGTCGTACCCATCCTTCCCCCGGGACACTATCACGTCCAAGTGGCCAAACCTGGATTCAAGACCATCATTCAGGCCGATGTGGTTCTGAACGTGCAAAGTGCAGTTGCCCTAAACTTTACTCTGCCGATCGGAGCCCTATCGGAAAGCGTAACAGTGGATAGCTCTACCCCTGCCTTGAATACGACAGATGCAACAGTGAGCACCGTTGTGGATCATAACTTCGTGGAAAACGCTCCCCTGAACGGACGAAGCTTTCAGGATTTGATTTCGATGACTCCCGGGGTAGTAACACAGAGCCCTCAAAGTTCCAATCAACTTGTGGGCGTTCAGGGAGATTTCAGTGTCAACGGACAGAGAACACAATCCAACTACTACACCGTAGACGGCGTAACGGCCAATATCAGCGCAGGGAATGCAGGAGGGACAGCTTCCATCGCGACCGGTGGCGCACTGGCTGGATCCACTACTCTGGGCACAACGCAAGCTATGGTTTCGGTGGATGCCCTTCAGGAATTCCGCGTACAGAGCTCGACCTACTCTGCCGAATACGGTCGATCACCGGGTGGTCAGTTCTCCCTCGCAACTCGATCCGGCACGAACATGTTTCACGGGAGTGCGTACGACTATCTTCGTAACGGCGATCTTGATGCTAATGATTGGTTCAATGACCATTACGGCGACGCGCAGCCGGCCTTGCATCAGAACGATTTCGGTGGAACCCTGGGCGGCCCTGTTTGGCTACCACGGCTCTATGATGGCAAGAACCATACCTTCTTCTTTGTGTCCTATGAAGGTCTCAGGCTTACCCAGCCCACCGCGGCAGCCATTCAATATGTTCCCGACCTCTTCATGCGGCAACAGGCAATCTCGACGATGCGACCAATCCTGGATGCCTTTCCGTTGCCGAACGGCATCGATTACGGGACAACTTCCAATCCAAGCCTTGCCCAGTTCATTGCCACCTATTCGTTACCGAGCAGCATCAACGCGACCAGCGTACGCTTGGATCAAACGATTGGACAAAAGCTCAGTATCTTTTTTCGTGCGGCATACACACCTAGCTCGAGTCAAAACAGATCTGACTTCGCAAGAACTGTCACCCAAAGCAATGCCCTGACAGGCACGTTCGGTGCAAACGCCCAACTCGAACCAACCGTGGCGAATGAATTCAGAATCGGCTATTCCAACGTAAGAGCTTCGCAGATCGGCACACTCGACAACTTTGGAGGTGCAACGCCGACCGACCTTGCCGCAGACATGGGTGCGGGCTCCTTCAGTCCAGTTGAACCGGCCGTGTACTTTTATTTTTCAGGCATCGGAGGCTCACTGATGATGCCCTACTACGGCAAGAATGCATCCAGGCAATGGAATCTGGTCGACACCGTGTCCATATCCCATGGAAACCATAATCTGAAGTTTGGAGTTGATTACAGGCATATCGTGGCCCCTGTCACTCCTCCGAGTGTCGAGCCTTACGCGATCTTCGAGAGTTCTTCCTCCAGCCTGAGTGGCGCGCCGACAATCCCTTACGTCTTCAATTATCTTGCCTCAACACCTCGTCTCAATCAGCTTGCCCTCTTTGCCCAGGATGAATGGCATGTCCATCCGCGTCTCAATATTTCTTTTGGCATTCGCTGGGAAGCGGATCCTCCTCCTACCGGAGCACATGGCGGGGACGCTTTCACACTGCAAGGCAGCTTCAGTGATCCATCCTCTCTCACCGTCGCGCCTCGCGGCACACCCCTGTGGCGGACTCCCTGGTACAACTTTGCGCCGCGATTGGGTTTTGCGTGGACGGCACATTCAACTCCTGGACTCGAAACGATTCTTCGTGCTGGCGGCGGTGTCTTCTTCGATTCACCGGATGAAGTGGCCACACTGGGATTCAGTGAACTCGGATTCCGCTCCTACGATGTCGTAGCCGGAGCCACGCTGCCCTTTACCAAGGCGCAGCTTACGGTTCCGATAACCACGACCGCACCCTATACGAACGCGATCATTATCGCGTTTCCGACGCACCTGCAACTCCCCTATACGCTCGAATGGAATGCCGCCCTTCAACAGGCATTGGGAAAGAACCAGACTTTCACCCTCTCTTATGTGGCTTCGAACGGACGGCGACTCCTACAGGAACAAGAATTATATCTGGGGAACCTCAATCCTAATTTCGGCTACATTACCTATTTTGCCGGTGGCGTGACCTCGAATTACCAGTCTCTTCAGGTTTCGTTTCAACGCACGGTCACGAAGGGAATTCAGGCGCTTGGTTCCTACACGTGGTCACACTCTCTGGATTACGGATCGAACGCTACCGCACTTCCACTGCAAAGAGGCAACTCGGATTATGACGTTCGGAACAACGCCCAGGCCGGACTCACCTGGGATCTACCCACAACGTCAGGACGAAACATAGCTGCCTATCTTTCGAATGGCTGGGGGCTGGATGGGCGGCTTAATCTTCGGTCTGCGTTTCCGATCATGCTCGGCGGTGATACCGAAATTGACGCAGCCACGGGTTCAGAATATGCAGGCGGCCTGAACATCCGCCCCAATCGACCGTTTTATCTCTATGGGAGCCAATATCCAGGAGGCAAGGCCATTAACCCAGAAGCCTTCTACCTTCCCGTCTCTGGCGAAGGAGGTGCGCCGCGCAACTTCATTCGAGGGTTTGGTGCGACTCAGATCAACCTGGCTATTCGTCGCGACTTTCCCATCCATGATCTTTTCACCCTTCAATTTCGAGCTGAGAACTTCAATCTGCTGAACCATCCCAACTTCGGGTATGTCGATCCAGACTATGGCGATGCGACCTTTGGACAAGCTACAGAAACCCTCGCGGCCAGCCTCGGCACAGTTGCGTCCCAGTATCAGCAGGGCGGTCCACGCTCGATGCAATTCGCCCTCCGCTTGAAGTTCTGACGGACTGGAAGTTCTTCGACGCTTCGCACCATCCGACACTCCAGGAGATGACATGAGGTCCGGCGCACTGCTCACCGTTATCACGATAACGGCTGCCTCTCTTACGCTTCTGAACGCCCAAGAGCATAACTTTTCCGTCAAAGACGACATCGCGATGGCGCGATTCAGTGATCCATCGGAGTTGTCCACAGAACCAGGCGGCGGCCTTGTTCAGCCATCTCCTGATGGAAAACACTATGCCGTCGTCACCACAAAAGGGCTGCTCGACTCAGACATGGTTGAATCCGATATTGTCCTATTTAATCGGGCAAACATTCTGGCCTACCTCTCGGGTACAGCATCTTCAATCCGCCCACGTACCATCGCCCAGATCGTATCTTATCCTCACGAAGTCAGAGCCAATGCTTATGCGTCCATGATTGAAGATCTCAAATGGGGGTGTCGGGGAGCATGCATTTATTTCCGAGGTGAAGATCCCAATGGAATATGGCGGCTTTACATGGTCCCTCTCGGTGGTCGAGGTCAGGTTCCCTTAACTCCGACCACGCTCAGTATCGATCGTTATGATGTCGACGATCACGGCATCGTATACCGGGCCTATAAGCCAACCAAATCGTCTCGAAACGTGCACTATGACAGTCTTCACGATGCAGAAGTAATCACCGGGACGCCGCTCCAGGAGGTGTTATTCCCGTCAGCGGTTGTAGGCAATACCATCAGGAACTACACACTCGGGGCATTGAACAGAAGAAACGGGAAATGGACGCGAAGCCGCGTGCCTGGTTTCTCGACCAAAGAGGGCACATATATAGGCTTCCTCTTTCCATTTTCGATCTCTCCAAACGCAGAGAAGCTCGTAACGATGACGCCGGTCAAAGCGATTTCGAAACAGTGGCAAGAATATACTCCTGCCTCCGGCTACGAAAGCCTTCGCTTTGGACGCAATGATCGCGACAGGATTTCAGCGTCAAATTTAATGCTTCCGGTTCAATACTCCGTCGTCGATCTGCATACTGGACTGACAATCCCATTGCTCAATGCTCCAAACGCCAGAGCGCTGGGATACCTTGGAGCAAACCGCGCGGTGTGGTCGCACGACGGAAAACGAGTCTTTCTCACCAATACATTTCTTGATCGCACGGCTGCGACGCCTACAACTAGCGCGACGTATCCGTGCGCCGTCCTAAGTGTTGATCTCTTACATTTGAACAAACGTTGTTTGTTCTCTTTGACGCCCGAGTTCATGAAGAGTGGCCAAAGCATACTTGAGATTAGAACGGAGGAAGACTCAGATCTCGTATCAGTTTTAATGAGCGAGCCATCAGCCAAGCGTAGAGTCGATACCTACAAATTCGAAGGAACCACCTGGATCCTTCTCTCCTCGTCTCCCTATGCTGGTTATCCCGACTCATTCAAGCGGCAAAGGAAGAGCCGCACTAGCCCCAGTTCTGATTTCACACTGTCCGTGGAACAGGGCTTGAACATGCCGCCGGCGCTCTGGACTTTGAATAAAGACACAGGCCAGAAACGCGAGATCTGGAACCCTAATCCGCAGTTGGAACGTGTCAGTTTTGGTGAGGCTTCTGTGTATCGCTGGAAGGACTCCACCGGCTATGAATGGACCGGAGGCTTGATTAAGCCTGTCGGATATGTCGCCGGGAAACGCTATCCCCTGATCCTTCAAATGTACTCTTTTGATGAACATCGTTTCCTTACCGACGGCACCGATCCGACAGCTTTCGCGGCCAGACATCTCGCCAGCGATGGATTCATTGTCCTGGAAATACAGAAAAAGCCCACGACAATGACAGAAGCTGATGCTGATGGAAGCCTGGAAGGCTATAAGAGTGCCATCGATGCGCTCAGTGCTGCTGGGCTGATTGATCCCGCACGTGTCGGGGTCGTCGGATTCAGCATGAGTTGTTGGTATGTATGGAATGCTCTGATCAAAGCTCCGCGATTATTTGCCGCTGCGACGATCGCAGACGGAAACACCAACAGCTATATGGAATACATGCTGTTTGGCGGCGGCAGTTACCAGATAAGGGAGCAGCACGAAGCACTTCGTGGAGGCATGCCTTTTGTCGGTGGATTACAACAATGGGTCAAGACAGCACCCGCATTCCATCTGGACCGGGTAAGGACGCCGGTACGTCTTGAGGCGATAGCACCCTTGGCGCTCTTAACCGAGTGGGAAGCATACTCATCACTCCAGTTGCAGGGGAAACCGGTCGACCTCATATATTTCCCGCACGGCACACATATTCATCAGCGCCCCCTGGAAAGATTGGAATCGCAGCAGGGAAACATCGACTGGATGCGGTTCTGGCTACAGGATTATGAAGACCCAGATCCAGCGAAGAAATCCCAATACCTTCGCTGGAGACAATGGAGACATAGCGATGCAACCTCGCACGAAAACGTGGACAGCCATTTCACAGAAAGTCCGTGACCCCATACCATTGAGCTTTCTGACGGAACGGAGTCACGGATCAAACAGCCCTCAGAAGAGCGTTATTCGTTCGACTGATACGCTGCTCCACTCGAGAGCGTGGCTCCAGAGATTTCATCCATGGGGTTGACCTTTGCTGCTTGAATGGTTGAGACTGCGCGGAATGTTGCCGTTACCTTTGGTTGAACGTAGAGCATGATTGTGTCCTCTCGATTTGAAATCTCCGTACATCCCATACCAATGTCCGGCACAGCGTACGGAACCTGCTGACCGAGGTTAGGCGGTCGAACCTATAAGAACATCCCGATAACCGGATGCATCGGCGTTGTGGCCTTCTGACGACTCAATTGAGCGTAGCCAGAGCTCCAAGGCGATTGCTCGGATAACCGCCTGCCACGCACCCTCTCTCCCGTTTGCGATCTGCTCGATCTCAACTTGCAGAGTTGTCGGCTCTATCAGACCCATTTCGGCGAGACGTGAGTCCTGAAACAAAGCCATTAAGCGAAGTGATTCACGGTTCAACACTTTCAGTGGAGCTCGAAACTGATATGCCTTCCTGCGACGTTCCAAGATCTCTCCCGGAACGATTCCAGCCAAAGCTCGGCGCATAAGTGTCCGACGGCGTCCTGGCTGCAGAACCACATCCCGCGGAATACCGAAAAGATACTCAACCAGATCCTTATCAAGGAAGGGATAGCGATATTCGGGACGGCACAATAAGCATGGAAAGAGATGTGGGAGGGTCTCCATGGCTGACCACCAGGAGAAGCCATTATCCCTCTCAGAAGGGCGAGCCGATAGCGCAGAATCGGTTGGAATGGATGCAGCTCGAAGCTCCTCTATCCATCGGAACGAGCACTGCGCGAGCCAGGATGGCGGCTTGATCGCGGTACGCCCCGCATGGGGTCGAATGGAGTAGCGTGTAGCGGAATATAGAGTCGCCACAAGCGGGTTGCGATCCACCAGAGACCATGCAAAGGCTCTTCCAAGAAAGGCAAGAAGCCGGCCGGCAACAAAATAGTCTGCCAATTCCGGACGGCCATCTGGGATGCCTCCCGTGACTTCATCCCCACCAATCCCCGAGAGAATACTTCGATAGCCTCGTGACCATACATCCTTTCTTAGCCTCTGCTCGAATTGAAACGTGAAGCTGTCCGCTCCCGGAACAAGGTAGCTACCTGCTTCTCCTTCATGTGGCCGGAAGGAGCGCTGCGAGTACGCCGTGTCGATATGGATCCCTGTCTTGGCCCGTTGACGCTCCGTGATGGTGAAGAATGCCTTCTCGTCCAGGGAGCGCTCGGAGTCATCGTAGTAGGAGAGCGTATCCAGAATGTCAGCATTGGCATCCGCCTTGCGGCGCAAATGATCCGACATACACACAATCGCGGTCGAGTCCATACCGCCGCTTAATTGAGCAAGTACAGGCGCTCCAGCACCAGTACGCCGCGTTATAGCGTTACCGAAGACTTCGAGGAATCGCTGGTCGTAGTCCAAAAGTCTGCCGTAGCGGATAGTTTTGTTGCGAAACGGGGTCCAATGCGCAGTCTTCGACACGCGGCCATTCCGGATCGCAGTCACGTCCCCGGGCAAAACAGAAGCAATTCCGACATAAGGAGTGCGATCACGCAGTGGTAAGCCCGACAGGTAGCAAAGAGCATACTCCCGCGACACCTGCTTCCCACATTCGCGCGACATGAATGTATCGAGGTGCGTGGCCCAAACGAGATCCGTTTCGGTTTGCTCGAAATAGAGCGTTCTCGTTCCCGCATGATCGCGTGCGAGAAAGAGCGTTTCGTTCGCTTTGGACCATAATGCAATTGCCCAGTCTCCAGTGAGTCGCGCGAAGCAGTCGGTTCCCCATTCCGAAAATGCGGCCAACACAATATCCGCGTCCGACATTTCTAGCTGCCTGAGATCGAGGAGGCATGCTAGTTCAGACCAGTTGTCCAGGCGCCCATCGAAACACAGAAGATTTCCATACGGATCGACCAATGGGCGACTCCCCAATTTCGATCGCTCGTGACTGAAATACGGTTGCAGGGCCATCCCTATGCGGTGCATGACATGGATCGAAGCATCTCCCGTGGCGTAGCGACGAGTTGGCGAAGCGAGCCTGTGTAATTCCACATTTTTCACCACTGCGCCACGCTGCTTTAAAATTCCACAAAGGATGCTCATAGCAGACCTCACCTAACAGCGCTCTAGCTCTTGGTACATCTCTCGGATATACGGTTTATCGTTGACTACACATCCATCAATCTCCACCCAGGCATGGGATTCAAATGGCAACAACTGTGCTCCGATCACCATTGTGGCTGGCCACCCATGCCGCCGTAGCAAGAGAGTCGTGGCGGCTGAACGTTGCAGGCACAATACTCGTTTGAAATAAAGAACACAGGCAATATCAACCGCCTGGCAAATCGCTTCGGACGAACCATGTGTACCGTGTCTTTCTCTGACCTGTTTCCTGCTTACCACACGATGTATAGCTTCGAATCCGCGAAATCGCATCAGAGATTCGAAGTAGAGGAGTAGACTCCAGCTCTCAAGCACTTTTAGAAACATAGAGTTTCTCCGTGCAGTTTTTCATGCGGGAATACTGAGCTCGTTTGTGGCCTATCGTTTCGAGCAATCTCTGCGTCTGCGCGGCGCTGTCCATATGACGAGCCATCGTTCTCACGTACACCTGAAGCTGCGGAGCGTCTTTGAGAGGCTGTTTGAGCCATTCTCCTCGTCCATATAAAGCCGAAGCTGCCGCTAGCAGGGGTATGCATGCCCGCGCACGATTGAGCTCGGTCACGGTAGAAACGTCGCTCAATATGGCACAATATCGATCAATCAGGGCTCTATCTGTTGCAACCTTTACTTGTTTGCTTTCCTGTCGATTGAGCAACAGCAGATGTTGCAATGTCACGAAGGGCCATCCCAGGTATGCCTCGCACCAGTCGATAAAGCGACATTGCTGCTTCTGAAACACTACATTCCCGGCGTTCATATCACCGTGAATCACCGTAACCGGGATACCTGAATGCTCTACAACCTCGCAGGCTGCAACAAAAATGTCGTGCAAACGACGCAATCGCGTCTCATCCAGACGAAGACCCTTCATTGAGGTTTGCAGACACATTGCTTCCCGAATCTGATCGAATAGCTGCTCTGAGGTGGAACGCATTCGCGACACTCGCTGATCAAATGCGCCTTCGGCTATGAGTTCTGCTTCATGTCCAGCGGTGCTGAGTTGCAACTGTGCCAACTGTTTGACCGCGAGCTCCAAGATCCGCAACCGTTGAGCTGAGTCATCTACGGATTCAACGTCCCGCCCCAGATCAGGCATGAGCCACGCGTTCCAAAGCGGGTGTACAGCGATAATTTCAGAAACGGAATCCCTGCATAAGCGGGCGAGAAGGGAGGTAATCCTCAACTCGTGCGAATTCGACTGTCCGGTCGCCTTGAGCCAATAAGCATTGCCATCCTTCATAGGGAACCGGATCAGCGTGAACTCTCCTCCTGCGTTGTACTGAGAGATGTCCAGCTTCGAAGCTACTCTGCGTTGCGTAACTGTCTCGACCCACTCGATTGCTTCTTCAATCCATTCTCGCCAGGAAAATTGGTTGCCTGCTGTCCCGTTTTGAATTTTCGATACCACGGGGCGCTCTGACTCTGATAAGTCGCTGCCGACAATCGTGTCTATCGCGACAACTCGCAGGCAGCTAGGTATCGTCTCGGTGAAGACTTTGACTACGGCCCATGGCCCTTGCTGATCTCGTTCGGGGAATATATCGAGGATGATCCCTTGGAGCCCCCAATCCTTTTTCAATCCATCGAGTAATTGCGGTGCGATTCGCGCAAACCCAGAAATTCTCACTCGGATGAGATACGAGGCAGTGTCTACATAGGAGGTCACCAACACGCCGAATGATCTGGGATGCAAGAGAACAATCCGGTATTCCTTATCAATTTCGAACTCGTCCTTGATCTTCATCCCGTCACCATCGAACCTAGAAAGCGAGCAAACGATGTTTACTCAGGTCTTCGAGAAACGCGGCGATGCCATTTTTGACCACAGCAATATCTTCACCCGTCTCGCGAGCCAGATTCTCTGCAATCATTTCGGTTGGCTCGCCACGCTGCATCGCATTCCAGATGTATGCGCCTGTTTGATTCAAAGTTGATATATGGCCAGTCTGGATGTTAAGCACTGCCGCGCCGTCATCGTGCTCCATCGTTCGAAGTTGTCCCGATATGCCCATCGCTTTACTCTGCTCATTGATGATGGAGAGCTTGCGCTCGAATATCCAACCATGCAAGAGGAAAAGATGGTGCGGCCAAATATACTCGTTCTTTTTCTTTCAATAACTTGCGGAATTGAAATGCACATCTCATGTGACAGCGATAACAATGGTGGCGGCCAAAAATACGCGGCGACAATGCCCTGTCAATCAGGAAACCCGCACGACTGCGCCGCAGACCCTTTGCAACTGGGTCAGATCTGCCGCCCCAAGCCGAATAGGAATAACAGAATTTTGGTCTCGTTGAAGGAACACGAAAGAAGCTCCCTCACGCTCCAGATAGCCCCATAGAGTTGTCAAACCGCGACGTAATGCATATAAGGGACGATGCCAGCCCAGCTTCAATGCATCACCTTGTACGTCAGGTGCGATGGAAACATTCTCCAGCAGCATCCACGAACCTGCATTGACTGCAGGGTTCAGCGCAGGAAGCTCGCTCTTCTGTGAGACACGAATAATTCGGTCTTCCACGCGGCTCAGACGAGGGAACTTGAGGAGCAGCAAGGGGGTCAGATCTACCAATTCCGCTCGCATCATTTTCCAGGCAGACTCTGGAAATGGGGGGCGTGCACCCATCTTCAATGTCATCAGGTCGGCATAGTTTCGTGCCTGCAAGAACGTTTCGAGTGAAAACAGGTTCGCATCCTTGGATAGATATCCACTGAGTCTCAACGAGTCGCTGAAACGCGCATAGCTTTCGAGCGTTGTCTGAATTAACCCATCGACGTGCGGTTCCGAGCGGTTGTCACTCCTGAGGCGTCGTTTGCTCCGCTCGCTTGCGAGCTTTGGAAGCTTTGAAGCTAGAACCTTTGCGAGGAATTCCGCTTCCTCATCGGGCCGGATAAACCGTCGATGCTTGGTGGCCAGATAACTGCCACGAGTCCGATGCTCCCAGGGAAGAAGCATTGCTGCTGTGCCGCTATATTGCTGAATCGCACGTATCGCACGATACTCGGGGAGCGGAAGATTGAGTGCGAACGATAACACCTTCCCAACAATTCTCAGAGCATCACTTGGATAAGGATAGATTTCTTCCTTGTCGAAACAGCCCTCAAGCGACAACAATAACTGAATACGACCGAGCGTAGCGACGCAGCGTGAGAAGCGATATCCATTTCGAAGCTGAATGAGATAGATGGTGTTCGGAACAGGCTGCAGCACTTCTTCCTTTCCGATGAGTTCCACTTGTGCCATCGATCCAGCTGGAAGGCATGAGCCCAGGCTGTCTTCGGTTCCTACATGCACATAGAAGACGTTTCTATGGCGCCAGGTACTTCCATCCAATGCGCGAAGCGGCACATCCCGCTGCCAACTGCGAACAAAATTCTGGAGAGTACAATCCGCATCGATTGCCGGATTTTCAGCCAATTCGAGAGGAAGCTCTATGCGGATATCCCGCTCGAAGATATGCGATTCCACAATGTGGGTACGACCGGCGTTTAAAACATGGTCGTATTCGCGAATGGCATCCAATTCATAGCCAAGCAAGCGGTACCCGGAACCAGTGGTCAGGCCGCACAGTTCTTCCAGCTCATGCACCATGGGAACCATGGCTCGTACTCCTGTGCGCCGGATATTCGATAAGAAATCCTTGATCTTCTGTTCCCGCTTATCGTGGATGATCCGCGCCCGTTCACTGGACGGATGCACCCCACGATGCAGTTGGCGAATATGTTCGAGTTGCTCGACAATCTCATTGATCGAAACTTCCCGATAAATTCCCATGGCGTCTCCTTGAAAACTGCTCTGCATGGGATATGCAAATTAGAGAAACTGAGGGGAGAATAGCCGGCTCCTTTCAACGCACGATCTCTGAGAGCATGCGTGGAAAAGAGCCGGGCAAAGGAGTATCGGCGATACCGGAATTCATAGGCTGCAAGCTCACCGCGAGCACCCCGATGAAACCACTGCTCGCAATTTCTTGATATTTAAAAAGTGTGCCCTTTGCCATTGCTCATCCGCAAGATGAAAACCAGATAGGGAATTTCTTGTCCACGGCCTATCCCGCGCACAATGGGTATTCAGTTCATGCGGCGAACACCACGACTGGCATCTGCTGGTAAAGCAGCGAAGTCGCTCATGATGGGAACTAATCTCACGAGCCATGAAGAGTGAATCTTTGAAGGTTAAAGAAAGCTCCTGCAGCCGCGACCGAACAGTGAGAAGGGCAGACCGGACTGAGCCTGCAACACTCCTTTTCATGGGCAGGCCACAGTCAGCAATTAGGTTGAGCATGAAGCCATGAGGAAGATGGAAATTACAGCCGAACCTCGCAGCCCGGAGAGGAACGCATTTCAGTAACACGATGGATTGTGTGCTTTGGCCAAGGAACGAGGCCTTTCGGGGACTCAGACCGCACACCCAGCTCCCCACGTTGCCATACCCTGCATCTATCCGGTCTCAGATATCAATTGCGCCACATCAACTCTCACTAGCAAAAAAACAACAGGCAATACGGATAGTGCTTCGAAAAGCAGCAAGACTATGACCGTAGGAAGAAGAGCCGCGAAGTCTCACTCGCCTGCTCACACCATCACTGGTGCTGCTCTCTCGACCGACTTCATGATGAAGAAAGTCTCGCCATGTGGGGCGCACCCCTCTGCGCGGCGGTGCTCCTTTACTCTTATTAGATTCTTCGCGCGCGAACCGGCTCCGAAACCGTCCTTACGATCTTCGCACTGATGCGCTGAACGCCTTGGCTGCTGTGGAGATCCGCGGTGCTTGAGCCTGCGCTAGCACAGGCAGCCCAGGTGTTCCACGTGGATACTCATTGTCGTGCGAGTCCCGCTCGCTCTGCTAACCTATCTCGCCGCGTGGGTCCGTTTTCGCAATCGCCGTCCCTCACACCGGAATGAATCTTCCCTTTGCAATACGACTACGTGTGTAGTAGATTTGCAACTACATACGTAGGAGGTTTTGCTTGAGTAAGCTCGTAAAGCTTTCAAAGCTTGAATATCAGCTTATGGATATCCTCTGGAACCGCGGCGCAAGCTCGGTCCGGGACATCCAACAGGCACTTCCCACCAACCGCCGCCCGGCATACACCACCGTCCAGACCACCGTCTTTCGCATGGAGGCTAAGGGCGTCCTGGGTCGCGCAGGACAGTCCGGTAATGCTTATCTCTTCGAGCCGCTGATCACACGCGAGAATGCGCAGCGCGCGCTCATCGAAGACCTGCTTTCCATCTTCGGTGGGCGCTCGGAACCGGTGATGGCGCACCTCGTTAGCTCCGGTCGGATTTCCATGAAGGATATGAAAGATGCTGAAGACGCGCTGAAATCCAGAGACAAGGGGAAGAAGCAGTGACGATCGGTTTGTATATCCCAGCTGAACTCAAGCAGACGCTCCTCAATCACCTTTGGCAGACGACCGCTGTGGTTCTGCTCGCCTGGGCGCTCGCGCTATGTTTCCGGAATAACCATGCGCAACTGCGCTACCGCATTTGGATGGCTGCCTCAGCAAAGTTCCTCATCCCCTTTTCGCTGTTGGTCGCGGCAGGTCACGTTATCCATCCGGCCACGACTGCGGTCATGTCAAGGCAACCCTTGGAGGCCTGGGTTGCGCACTCCGTGCAGCCATACATGCCCGGCTCGCCGCCAGTAAAGACCACATCGGCACGCGCAACCGCCGCACCGGATCGGGGCGAATGGTTATTTGCTGTGTGCATCGTCGCATGGGCCGCAGGCGTACTCTTCATTACTGGCTCATGGCTCCGCACCAGCTTCGCCCTCCGCCTGCTCAGACAACGTGCGCGGCCCTGGGGCATGCGCGAGGACGTGCCGGTACTACTGAGTGACGGCATCCTAGAGCCCGGCGTCCTCGGCATCCTCCGCCCAGCCATCCTGATGCCCGCCGAACTCCTCCAGCGCCTCTCCGCAGCCGAGATTGAGACCATCTTCGAACATGAGCTGAGCCACGTGCGCCGTCGCGACAACCTCACGGCCGCCTTTCACACCATGATTCTCGCTTTCTTCTGGTTTCATCCGCTGGTGTGGGTTATTCGCGCACGACTGTTTGACGAGCGAGAGCGCGCCTGCGACGAGTTGGTCATCGCCTCCGGCAAAGATGCCGAAATCTATGCGCACAGCCTTCTCGATGTTTGCCGTTTCTACTTGGAAGCTCCGGCCGAATCCATGACCGGCGTGACGGGAGGAGAATTGAAGGAGCGCGTCCTGCGCATTACCAGCGACCGCCGATACAAGCGGCTCAGTACCAACGGCAAACTATCACTTGCAATGCTCACGGCTGCCGTCCTTCTCCTGCCTTTCGCCGCAGGCGCCGTCGATTCTCGCGAGGTCTTCGCACAGGATCAGCCGGAGCCCCAGCTTACGGACAAACGGCCTTCGTTTGAGGTCGTATCCATCCGGCCCGATAACAATACGACCGGTATGTCTTGGTACACGGGCTTCAACTACGAGAGGATTGACAGAATAGCCCTGAAGTTTCTGGTCGAAGCTTCTTTCAATTTGAAGAATTTCCAGGTCCAGAGTGCACCGGACTGGAGCGATTCCCAGCACTACACCATTAACGCGAAGATGCCGGAGGGCATGGACAAACTCCCTCAGGAGGAGTTTGTGAGGCGGTGCAGTCTGATGTTGCAATCGATGCTGATCGATCGTTTTCACCTTCGCTACCACTGGACGACGAAAAAAATGTCCATCTACGCACTCGAAGTGGATAAGGGCGGAGCGAAAGTGAAAAAGGCTGGCCCCCTTGAGACATACGGCCTGACGATAGGTCACGACACCTACGATGCGCATGCGCTCGCGATGAGCGACCTAGCCAACAATCTTGGCAACAATCTGGACCGCATCGTCATCGACAGGACCGGGCTTACTGGAAAATACACTTTTACGCTGAAGTATCCTCCAGACCCAAACGCGCAGCCCACAGCCAACACTCAGACCGAATCTGAAGCGCGCCTGCTCACAGCTCTCCACGATCAGCTTGGCCTCAAGCTCGTCGCGGAAAAACAACCCGTGCCCATCCTGGTCATCGACAACATTGAACGTCCTACCCCGAACTAACCTGCAAGCGCGCCGAAATCACTGCGGAGGATTCGTCGCATTGTGCTCGAACGCGCAACTCAGGCGGCGCCTGCGGCCGTGCTCGTTGCACTTCCACTGTGGCTGGCGATGGCACGGTTTTCGTCGAACGACTATCTCGGCCGGCTATCTTGATCCACGAGAGGGGCAGCCGCCATTTCAATCGCCTGTGCCCTGCTTTCTTTCGCCATCTCGCTACTAGCGCTGCGGCCGTGCCCCCGGCTGAAGCGCTGAAGGAACAGTAACCGCAATTTATGCTCCAAAGGGCACGTCGGTTCTGATCAAGTTCCGTGACATCTCGACGCTCTTCCTTCTTAGGTTTTTGAAACTGGAGTACCTAGCGACTCAAGCGATCTTATTCGCAAATGGGTTGTGGATACGGGCGCGAAGACAGCCTATATCTAACCGGGCTCTTCGCGGGAGGCAAAACGTCTGCTCGCTAATCCCCGCTTTCCGTCTTACTTCGGCGACAGGTACTCCTGCTTGCGCATACTTGAACGGCCAAGGATATGTTCCACACTGAGGCGCTTTTTCTTCATGACAAAATCTCTCAGTTTTGCCGAAGGATAGTATCCTTGTCAGCTCAGTAATACCGAGGCCGATCAGTCTGCGCCATCCTCTAGAAGTTCAATTGAAAGAGACCTCGCTCGGTCTCTTTCTCAATGGAAGGGACACCGAATACCCAATGATCGCCAGCCCAAAAGTGCGAGTTCGAATAGCTCGTCTCTTGCTGCATCCGTCACCATCCGAAATGCACGTAAGAAGTATGTCTTAGCTTCTCAACCCAGGCGTTCCGATAAAAGGAGGCCGCACCAATCGCTGCTTCACTCGGGGAGACGTTAACGATAGCCGATGAGTTTGGCTCGAAAACTATTGGAGTCGCTGCATGAACACGTTTGGGTCTGCAGCACCTTCGGACCGAGAACCGCCTTTACTTTCACCTGCATCTATTGAATCGCCATAAGGTAGTTGAATAAAGCGATCGAGGCGGCGCTCCGCGGAAGCAGCATGGACGTACCGTCGACAAACGCAATTTCTGTAGCACCCAGCAACCTCGGCAGAATGCCATTCTCGACAGCCTGCCGCGTAGCCGTCCGAAAAACTCCTGGCCCAAAGCCTTCCATGTCGATGAAAAGCACTGCACGAGGGTTATTGAAGTGAACCAGCGCGGCGATCGTCGCTCCGAGTGCTTTTCCCGCCTCCTGCAGGAGGCGGAATGCATTGACGTCGCCAAGGATTGCGAACTCTTCCAGATCCCTCATCTTGCTCACCTTTAGCCCCAGGGCGAGTGCCGCCTGCCGAATCGCAAATCCGCCGACAACCGTGTCCAGGCAACCGATCCGGCCGCACCGACACAACCGGCCACTTGGGTCCACGATAATGTGGCCCATCTCTCCGGCCCCACTATTCGACCCTCGGTACAACCTACCGTGGATGTAGTGCGCGGCTCCAATGGTCGAACCCAGCATCACGGCGGTAAGGTCATCCATCTCTCGCGCCCGGCCAAAGATTTTCTCGCCCACGGCAAGCGCGTTAGCATCGTTATCGATCCAGGCTGGCACTCCTGTAGCCTCTGCCACCATGCTTGCCACCGGTACATCGCGCCAATCCAGCCCGACCGAGTAGAGGCACAATCCGGCTTGGGCATCCACAATGCCGGCCACCGATACGCCAATACCGCCCACCCGTTGCGGATCCGCCTTGGATCGGGCCAACAGACGGCGATAACTATTTGACACCAATTGGGATAACTCTCCCTCCGAAGTGCATTCCGCAGTCTCCTCGCTGCTGAGCACCTGACCCTGCATGTCGATAAGCGTCAGGACGGTTCGATCCTCGGCCAGGCTCAGTCCGACGAAGTATGCATGCGATGGACTGAGCGCAAGTTGGACCGAAGGGCGACCCCGGCGCTTGGCTATTGTGCTCCCCGCCCCTGTTTCGATGATCAGCCCTTGATTGAGAAGCTCACGGGTGATCTCCGTGATTGCGCCAGGGCTGATCGATGTCCACTCACTCAGTTCGAGCCGCGACATCAAGCCGTGTCTGAGCAAGGCCGAAACGATAGTTGTCTTCGCAGAACGAGGCGCGTTCTTCAAGGCATAATTCGCCAGGCACACGTGGTAATCCTTTCCTTCAAACGCCGACTTTGACCTGTCGCCACACATGACCCCGGCGAAGGATTTTTCTTGACCAAGCGAAAGATCGATCTTATGCTTCGACTACCGAATTAAAAATTAACCTGCATTTAATGGGTATTTGCTTCATCTAATCCAGATTATCTACCGATTTATTTCTACTGCAAAAATAAATCGGTGCGCTATTTCTATTTTTCGTTCGCGCTTGACCGCCCGCGCATGTCGGTCTCGGCAATGTGCACTGGCGGAGGCAGCCGTAGCATGATGTTCACGGTTTGAAGCAATTAGGGCTCGGTTTCCATAAGGAGTGCCGTATATGCGTCGCCGCGATTTCCTGCACGCTAGCTCTCTTAATGTACAGTGCGTCATTTCGTGCACTGCCTTCTACCCCCATCCCAGGTGTCTTCCATTGCCTACGACGTCGTCGTCATCGAGTGCAGCCTGTATGGGCGCATACGAAGGCGTCTTCAGGGTTTCGAGAGACCCGCGAACGGTTCCTGAATATCCGTCCCTATTCGGCCTTCCGCGGTTTTCCCTTACGGCTGGCTTGCTGCGCGGCGCCCCTAAAGCGTCGTTTTCTCTGTTTTTCCTACACCTTTTTGAAAGGAAGCCATGAAGCTTCACAACCTTAGCAACATTGTGTTTGCTTTCCTCGTGGCCGGTGGCTCCGCCATTTGTCCCGCCTTAGGTTACGGACAAAGCGCGCAAGGCACCATCCTTGGCCACGTAACCGATCCGTCAGGCGCGATGGTTCCCGGCGCGACAGTAACCCTGACCAACGAGGATACCCACCTCACGCAAACCACGAAAAGCAGTGGTGTCGGCGACTATGTCTTTGTCAACATCACGCCCGGCACCTACGACGTTTCAGTCGAACGGGATGGATTCCAAACTTCTGAAGCAACAGGACTAATTCTGAACGTTGATGCGACGTTGCGTCAGAACTTTGCAATGGCAGTCGGCTCTCAGGCACAGCAGGTCACGGTTAGCTCAGACATGCAGATGCTCCAGACGGACAATGCCAGTCTTGGTACCGTCGTCGGCAGCAAGCTTATCTCCGACCTTCCGATTATTGGCCGTGACTTTACCAACCTGCTTAAGCTGCAGGCTGGCGTTACCCAGGTACAGGGCAGCTCGCAGTTATATTGGGCACAACATGGGCTCAATACCGACTTCAATTCGGTAAGCGTCAACGGTGCGCGAACCGAATCGGTTAGCTACCTCGTCGATGGAATCATGGATAATGACCAGTTTTTCTCCACTGCGAACAATATCCCGACTTCCGACTCGATTGCAGAGTTCAAAGTGCAGAATGGCATGTACGGAGCCGAGTATGGACAGGGCTCTGCACAGATCAACGTTGCCATCAAATCAGGCACGCTGCAGTACCATGGCACGGCTTATGACTACATGCAGAACAGTGCCTTCCAACCACATAATCCGTATTACAAGTACGAAAACGAGGTGTTGGGTGAAGATGTATCCGAGGCAAAAGACCGACTGGTACAAAACCAGTATGGCTTTTCACTGGGTGGTCCTGTCTGGATCCCTAAAATTTATAGCAAAGGTAAGACCTTCTTCTTCTACGGTTATGAAGCAGGTAGAAAAAGGCAGGGCACGCAGTCTTCCGGCCTAGTACCGACTACGGCAGAACGCTCGGGAGATTTTTCGGACTGGCGTGACTCCAGCGGGAATCTGATTCCGATTTACGATCCGAGTACCGAGGTCAACGACGACCCGTCGACGCGCAAAGCTTTTGCGAATAACCAGATCACCAGCGCGTTAAGCCCGATTGCAAAAAACATGCTGGCTCTTTACCCAACCCCAAACGTGACCCAGCCGAATATTGCTGGCTGCGCCAAGGGCGGAGGCTGCGTAAATTATATTGCCAGCCTAGAAAAGCCACTTGATACGGATAACAGTACCTTCCGTATCGATCACAACCTCAGCGATCGCGACCAGCTTTACTTCTCTGCCATTCTTGGCGATCAGAAGTATGTAAGCCCAAGCCTGATGCCTTTGAGCGGCTCGATCACTTCACAGAACAACCACCTGCTTGCATTCAACTGGCAGCGCGCCATTACGCCGACCATGTTCAACCAGTTCCGCGTTGGCTATAACCAGCAGTACTGGATCGATGGCCTAAACTCTGAACAGGTCAACTATGGTCAACAGCTTGGCTTTGCCAACACTCCCAGCGATCCTAACCTTTGGGCACTGCCGATTCTTACGCTCAGCGGCTATGAGGGGCTTGGCAATGGCAATGGAAACTGGCACCAGAAAGAAAACATCTATCAGGTTGTCGATAACCTGAAGTACATTCATGGACGCCACACCATCACCCTCGGGTTGGATATCCGCCGTATCATGCTTGATATGACGGCCGGTTATTCGGCTGACGGTTCGCTGGGCTTCAACGGTGCTTACTCCGGCACCAACCCCACTACTTCGGAAGCCTCTATCGGCGTTGCCGGCTCTGGTAACGCGGTTGCCGACTTGCTCATGGGCAATCCAACAAGCATCTCTGGACCAACTCCGGGCGGATCGGATCTCTTCAACGTTCGTGCAACGAACTGGAATTTCTTCGCACAGGATGATGTTCGCGTCACTCCCAACCTGACGATGAACTTCGGACTGCGCTATGAAATTCCCCCTTCGTTCCATAGCGTAAACAACAGCGGTCTCGTGTTGGACACCTCCAATGGCGGCAGCTTTGACTGGGCCAGCAAGGCCAACCAGGCTACTGTCAGCGCCATCTCCGGAGTCAACCCTTACCTGACCGGCTACAGCAGCAACAACAAACTGATTCAGAATAACTTTACAAACTTCTCGCCCCGTATCGGCTTCGCGTGGCGCCCCACGAACCTGCCTCGCATGGATGTACGCGGTGGTTACGGTCTCTTTTATGACCTGCAAAACCAGTGGTACTCGCTGACAAGCTATGACGACATCAGCACGTACTACGGATCGTTCGCCTATCCCACTTCAACCGGTTATACCGCAGCGGCACCCACCAAGCTGGATGATCTGTGGACCGCCGGCAGCGATGCCTCGTATTTCCAGGAACCATACTGGGAAGCTGGACCGCAGGTTAATTGGCCGAAAAACCGCTCGCCCTACAACCAACAATGGTCCCTGGGCACGCAGTATGCCATTACGGAAACATTGTTGCTTGACGTAACCTATGTCGGGGCCCACGCCGTGCATCAGCCTGGCTACTGGTACTACAACGCAGGCAGAATGACAGGCGTCGATGATGCCTGCAACACGAACCGTAGCGTCGAAGAAGCAGAGGAATCAAATCCCTCCTGCTTGACCGATCCGAACTTCGTTCCGGTTCTCGACCGCGCAAACTTCTCCCACATCCGCTCCAATGCGTATGCTATTGCGAATATCTTCAGCAGCAGCTACAACGCTCTGCAGGTTCGTCTCGATAAGCGCTATTCTCAGGGACTGGATCTGCAGACGAACTACACCTACTCGCGCGCACTCGATGAAGTGTCTGCCATCAATAACATCGTTGGCTCTACACTAACCGCACAGAACAATAACTGCATAAGCTGTGAATGGGGACCTGCGGCTTTTGACCAGACGCAACGCTTGGTCAGCAGCGGATCCTATGAACTCCCTGTAGGTAAAGGCAAAAAGTACTCTACGGGCAGAATCGGCAACTACATCCTCGGCAACTGGGAGCTTTCAGGCATCTTCACAGTCGCCTCTGGCAACCCGTTCACTCTGAACAACACCTCGGATAGCTCGCTTGGACAGGATGGCGTACGTGGTGATCTCCGCCGTCCCAACCAGGTAGGCAATCCGCACGACGCAGTCTATGGTGAACTCGATACAACCAAGTATCCGGTTGCGCAGTTCAAGAACAAGATCTACCACTGGTTCAACCCGGCTGCGTACGAAGCCGGCGCAGGCAACACCTACGGTGACGTAAGACGCAACAGCCTGCGCGGTCCCTTCTTCATGCGTGGCGATATGACATTCATGAAGAACATCCCGATTCATGACGAGCACGTTCTGACCTATCGCCTGGAGATTTACAACATGTTCTCTCCCTGGCATGGCCAGACCTCACTTGCTCCTTCTTCCACTTTGAACTCCGGAAACTTCTCTTCACTGGTGACTCTCCAGACAAACTCCGCTGGCCAGTATCTCCAGGAAGCGCAGCAATCCGGCATGCTTCAGAACTGGAGCAGCTATGTACGCACCATGCAGATGTCGTTGAAATATCGCTTTTAGTGCTTCACTGTAGTTAAATCTCCACGAATGAAGTGACCCGAGCGGTAAACATCCACCCTGAAAGAGAAGCTTTCCCGAAAGCTTCTCTTTCGAACTCAATAAAGCTGCTTGCATCGGCCCTTTCTCAGGCAAAGATGCGGTATTGATTGAGGATCGATATCATTAGATATGCAATTTCTTGTACGAGCCCCCATCTAGTTTTAGATGGTGATGCGCGCTCGACCTTATCAAGCGGGACTTCATCGCTGCGCCGGTCATGAAAGCCGGAGTTACCCGAGGATTCGTAAGCGACATCTGCTCGGTCGCTTCTAGGTGTCCGCTCTCTTTCAAATACTCCGGAATGCCGGCGGAGCCGAAGGTGTGACGGTATCTGCGTCTCGATTCCGATCGCCGAATCATTCGTCGCACATCGGATTGCAGTATGAGCTGGTCGGCAAACTCGCCGCCTGCCTCTTGCCCTGCCAGAAAGAGGAACCTTCTTGTCTTCGGCGATGACGGCGCCAAGAACAACTTGCACGAATTGCGCTGTAGGATGAGGCAAGCTTTAATAGCGCCGGAGGTTACAACGATTGATGGACATCTCATCTGTTGTGGCCGCAGTTGACGCCGAGATCGCACGGCATCAACAAGTACGTCTGTTCCTTAGCGGAATTGAAACTATTAGGTGTTCATCCCGAAAATACAGATCACGGACCGGAAAAGCGAAGTCTTTCAACTTCGTAACAAACACGGCTCAACCGCCACAACATGTTCTTAGCCCAGAAGCGCGGGAACGCATTCGACAGGCGCAAAAGAAGCGGTGGGCAGCTACAAAGAAGGCAAGCAAGGCAAAGAAATAGAACAAAGCCCAACATCCTTCATGGAATTTCCTGGTTGCTACGCCGATAGCGGACTTCCGTTCAGAATTCAGTGCCGGGTGGCACATCTACCTTCCCCGCGTCGCCTGGAGTTGTACTGCGAATCGGGAAGCTCTTCCGACCGTCAGCGGCGCGGCTTGCCTATGATACGTAGATTCTCATCATGACTGGTGTTCATGGCAATACGCACAGCGTCAATCACAGCGCGCTACCATTCAGAATCACGCTTCAGCAAATCGGAAGGCAGACCGGCAAGTATCCATTCCAGCTTTGTCAGAAGTTCCGCCAGGCGTTTGCCTGTCGCTATCGGCATCCATTCTTCGAGATTGCCGAAGCGACTACGTGAAGGAAGAAATCTTCGCAGACGTCGCAACATTTCCGCCTGTCCTGCCGACGGCATGACGCAGGCCCAGAGAGCACCATCGCTGTCTCGCCAGGTGTGAAACGCGAAACCAAGTTCCTCAATTAAAAAACGAAGCTTCTCAATGCCGGTGATGTCGAGTGCAGTCATCATGATGGTTCATCCTATGTAATGAGGGGCAGCTTACATTTCCGTCCGAATGCTGTTTGAAAAATGACCCCATGAATCTTGCTACGCAGAGTTGTGTGCGTTGAGAATTTCCCGGATCGCCGATCGGATGATCTTCGCATCGGTCCACGCCGAAGAGGTCTCCAGAGGAAGGCCAACCTTGCGTGTGAATTGAGTGCTCATAAATACACAATAGATATATCCGTCCGGCACGGACTCATCCCATGGATCATGCGGCGATGTGCCAGCCTTCCATGTTGGCCAATCGATCATCGAATGAAACGGTCTAAAGTTCGCCTTCGCGACGATTGTCTGATCTCTGCCACCGAGTAAACCTGCGGCGCTGGTCTCGATATGAAGCGGACCTAATTTTCGATCATGAAGCAAGAGGGACGGAGCCCATTTGCCTCCAAACTCGACATCCAGGCGCTCCCAGACCTTTTCCGCACCTTCATCAGTATCTTCAAACTCCTCGTGGGGAATGCGACAAAACCGCATGGGGATGACTTCCAGCTTTGCGAATCGGCTGGCCAATTTCATCAGAACCCGCACACGTCCGCTGATATCCAGTCCCCAATAGGACTCTGTCTTGTCAACTGCATCCAGCAATTCAAAGATGGAGCAAAACTGCCTATCATATGCAGGCTTCGCTATCGCGGCCCTGGGGCCGCCCGTTCCCGCCGGAAACACAACCACGCCCGGCTCGCGCGGCTCTCTGTTCGGCGTCTTCATCCGAAGTGCTTTCTGTGGTGCATTGGCATCAGGGGAGTGCGCTTCGATCGGATCGATCGATGGTGGTGATTGTTCTAAAAGTAATCGGCGAAGGTCGGAAAGAGCGTTACGAGAAGCGCGCCAATCACTTGGGGTTTTGGGGCGCACAAATCGCCGCCCGTCAGATAAGCGATAGACAATATGCCCCTTACGGCGGAGAACCGTCGCTCCTGCACGGTCAAGTAATTCGCTGATTTGCTTCTCCGTTTTATCCAAAGCGTCCCGTACCTCCAAGGTGCAGATTCGATACGCGCTTCTCACAATAAGAATTTATCCGTGAATTTGGATTCTCTCCGAGTTTCCCAATCTTTTTTTGTTCAGCAAGTTTAGGACTCCTATGGTTTGATGTCTTTCTTCTATTTCGATTCCGAGCGAGTAAAGACAGAGCTATGAGCACGGAGATTATCAGAAAAAGAAACCCGGGCATCACGACCATGCATATAAAAGAAAGAGTATGGATGATTCGGAGCTCCCTGCCAACAAAGAGCCGTGCTGAATCACGTGTCAGCAATGCAATTACGATAGTTCCGAGAAAGAGCACGAGGGTACAGCCGACTGTAAACAGTACTGACTTTTGCTGTTGTTCTGACTTCATGGAAGCTTCATGTCGCCTAAAGGATTAGAACAGGTGTCCTCGAAAAATTCTTTGCATTCGCCCAGGCCTGTTAGGCTTCTGTTCGGTTTTTGGGGTCAGCAAAAGATTCAAGATGACGCTGAACACAAATCATGTCGACTGCTGCTCGAGGCTGCAATCTCAGTTCACGGTCTTCAGTCCGCTCAACCGGCAGTCCCTTTAAACTCCATATCCTGAGATAGCGGAGACGGGCAACAGTAATGGGGACGGCAGAACCATTCAGTTGGGAAAAGTTGATATTCGGAAAACCACCTGCGAACTACGTTTTACCACGCGATGCATGAGTGAATTTGCCCCCGGAGAACAGACGATCAGAACGTTGATCAAATCCATAGTTTTGCTCCGAGCGCTCGGGCACAAGATCGGGTGATACTCATTCCCGACTTTTGGATTCTCTCCAAATTGGCCCACGGCTTTAAACTGTTAGGTAGTGCAAATTTCTAAGGACCAAACAATTGCCGGCCATCCGGCGCTCACCGTGCGTGCATTCCTGCGGCGCTATCGCTTCTTCGATCTGGATCTCGCAGCTGCCATCGAGGAACTGCATATTGATGAGTCCGAGGCGCGGAACTTCCTACTCGCTATGGAGTCGCTTGGCCTGATCGAAACCTCCAAAGAACATAGCCCGGCATACGAGCCTACCTATTCCATCACGATCAAAGGGAATGCCCTGGCGAATGCTTCGGCGGCAAAACCCATCCGCCGCGCCACTGCGCACCTCGCTTTGGATCTATTCATGACCCGGCTGGCGCGCCTCAATGCAAGCAGGGAATATGTCTACCGTGTCGAGAGCGCGGTGCTCTTTGGCAGTATGCTTGCGGATGCCGACCGGTTGGGCGACGTGAATATCGCCATCGAGCTTGAACCGAAGGTAACAGACAAGGCAAAGCTCGAAGAGTGGTGCAATGCTCGTCGGAAACTCGCGGTTCGGCGAGGAACGCATTTCAACAACACGATGGATTGGATATCTTGGCCCAGGATGGAGGTCTTTCGTGTACTTCGAGCACGCTCCCGCGCTCTTAGCCTGCATGAATGGGATCAGATTACCCGGATTCCAGACGTACACTACCGGATCTTGCTCGGCGACCGCCAACGCATAGCCAGCGCCATTTTGACAGGACAATGTATCGACCCGCCTACGGCAACACGGTCCGTAGGTACTGAGGCAGCATCTGCCTAAATCATATGTTTGCTGCTCTTCTCCTTCGGCTCTCCGTGAAACAAGCAGAAGTTGCTATAGCTGATCGGGCCAACCACCCAACCGCCTAATCGCCTGCGAAGAAGAGGAGATCATCAAGTGCGTTCCTGAGAGATCGAAGCGGCTCGTCCTATCGCGAAGGTATTGCCGAAGGATCGTGTGGTTTCTGTTATCGCTGGGACCACGACGTAATCGAGCGATGAAGAGCCGAGGATTCGATAGCTCTGCTCATCTACCGTTCTTGCCATTTCACTCCTAAGCGTTGGTCCATCGGTCTCTGCGCATCGCCCGGACACTGCTTCGGGTCTGAACCGCCGCCACGTCACCCCGCCAGAACGGGGAGACTCTGCGGACTTCGCGGCTTCTGCTTCCTGCCATGACAGGTTCCGGCTTTCAGAAAATCTTTTCTGCAGCAGACGCAAAAAAGATTTTTTGAACCTTCCGGAAAAGCAGCCGCTCGCCTGGGGAGGCGGGACCCTCGCATAGCTTTGCCCGGTGTGTCCCGGCCGATTTCAGAGGCCTTCGGACCACAAGGAGATTCAAATCATGGCAACTACAACCCAGACACAGCGACTCTCAAATAATATCGTTCACGGCGACTGCATCCACATCATGCGCGACATGCAGGCCGAAAGCATCGATTTCATCCTCAGCGACCCGCCCTACCTCGTGAACTATCGTGACCGCACAGGGCGTAGCATCCAGAATGACTCGAAGGCCAACTGGCTCAAACCCGCAATGATGGAAGCCTATCGCGTGCTCAAGCAGAATCGGGTCGCGGTATTTTTCTACGGCTGGAGTAAAGTCGATGCGTTCTTCGCGGCATGGAAAGAAGCAGGCTTTCAGCCGGTCGGGCACATTGTATTTCGTAAGTCGTACAGTTCGAAAAATAGCTATCTGCGCTATACCCACGAGCAGGCGTTCCTGTTGGCGAAGGGCAAGCCGCCATTACCGAAGCAGCCGCTCATGGATGTCATGGAGATGCCCTATAGTGGCAACAAACTTCATCCTACTCAGAAACCTGTAACGGCATTAGTGCAGTTGATCCGCTGCTTCTCACTCCCCGGAGAGTGCGTTCTGGATTGCTTCGCAGGAAGCGGATCGACATGCGCGGGAGCACTACTCACAGGACGCAAATATGTTGGCATTGAACTCGACAGCGAATACCATCGCGAAGCCACTCTGCGTATGGCTCGCATTCATCAGAGGATCGCCGCAAGGCGATCCTCTGACCCGTCCCTTGCTCCCTCATAAAGAAACAGTCGAAAAAATCGTTATAGATCCTGCTGGCATTCTGCCTGATGCGAGCATATGCGCGGGCACGCTCTGCCTCAAGGCGAGCAATCATCGCCTCTACTGTTCCCACGTATCTTAATCCAGTGAGTACGGTCCAGATCGCCGCCCGGAAGATTCCACTTTACTCCGGCTCGTGCTGGCAGGCGATGCCCTTCCTCTCAGGTATGTTTGGGAACACACGCCGCGCAAAAACCATGCAGAAGCAGTTCATGGCCGACAACGAGGAAAGCCACGCGGGATTTTCGGTAGAATCTTCGGAACGCATCCTTCTAACTCATAGACCTTGCGGCAGGCCTGACAGAGGAAATGATGGTGGTGTTCCTTGCCAGAGCGCTCGTAGCGCGGCGTTTCGCCAGGCAACTGCACGACCTCTAGCCATCCATCCTCCGTCAGTATCTTGAGGTTGCGGTAGACAGTTGCAATGCTGAGATCAGGAACGCTGCGTTTAGCGTAGGAGAGAATCTCCTCCGCCGAGATGGGACGATCCGTCTCGACAAAGGCCGCGCGAATGGCATCCTTCTGAGGGGTATTTCTTGTTTCTACTTTTGCCTCGGATTTCATTCTGAGATTTCCTTTCGTTGAGGCAGGGGCGGCGGGCGGACAAGTTCGAGGCGAATCATAAACAGTGCCTGCCGATGTGATAGCTGAAAGACGACGAGATCTTGAAGGCTGTTGGGAGATATAGCCAGAACCGCGTCCGGAGAAACCGTCGCCGTGTACGCCACAAAAAATAAAATGCAGACAAAATGATGCTGGGTATCAGAAGCGTGGTGGCTGGGCCGGCCTCGACGGTCATAAAAGCGAGCAGCATGACGCAAAGCATCGCGGTTAGCAGCTTACCGAAATGCAGACTTGTCCGGCTCACATATTGATGCTATCGAATAGCCAGATCGAGCGAAGGCAGGTCGTGGAAGAGTCGTAATTCAAGAGAGGCCCTCACCGTCGGTCCGCCAAGCCCGTCATGCGGATGGACCAGATCGTTTCCGGCTCCACATCGGACTCAGTGCGTCACCTCGCTGAATTCGACCGTGTGCGCCTGTAGAGCGCCGCTCATCTTCATGGCATGAATGACGACACGATCGCCCACCTTCAGGTCGGATCGTGCAGCGGCCGTTTTATTCTTCTCGTAGGTTGTAGTGTCGGCTAGCACAACTGCCACACTCTTGTTGTCCGTAGTCTTGACGGTGACCGACTTGTCCGTAAGGGTTGTAATCACTCCAATGACATGAATCATTCCTTCATGTGCGCGAGCAATCGAAGGGATGCCGGTGAGAAGCAAAGCTGCAAGAGTCAGAAGCAGAGTGCGCCGTTTCATTATTGATCTGTTCCTTTCGGATGGTTGTGAGATTGTGACTGTGAAGAAGATCCGCCATTGAGGAAGTCATCCTCCTGCTGTTCCTCCTCGATTTCGTCCGGCGTTTTAGGGTTGAGTTTTTTCATCTCCAGTTCCTCGTTCTCGATAAGCGCTGGAAGATGACGGATGAAGACCACGAGTTTCCATGTGGCAAGGTCGTTATCGCTCGGCTCTCCGAAGGCGGGCATTCCACTCAGCCTCACACCGTTCTGAATGGTGTAGTAGAGTTCACCGTCCGACATGCGCTGTGTATTCTGCAAGCGCATATCGGGCGGACGTGGGTATAAGCCTCTCCCGAACATTGTGTCGCCGCTTCCGTTGTTTGCATGGCAGACGGCGCAATGGTCTGCCCAGTGCGCCATCGCTTCATGGAGCGCATCCGGCGTTGCAGCAATCGGATTTTTCATGGCCTTGTAGCGCGACGGGATCGCCATCTCACGCATGGAGGTCGCAAGCGAGGTTTCGGCTATCGATGGCCTGTCGCGGGCGCTGAATCCGCGGCGGATCATCCGGTTAAAGAACACCAGGCCGCCGAGTAGCAAGAGCATAAGGATGACGGAGAAAGCCGTAAATATCCTATGATGGGATTGACTCATTCTTGTCCCTCCCCTGTGCCGTGCGGACTGGGAATAGTCCCCGCAGTGCCGCTCGGAGCGGGCACACCGAGTCCGCCGCTCAACGTGAAGTTCTGAAGGGCGACCGCGCTGCGCCAAACGTCGTGTAGCGCCATTAGGTATGCCATCCTCAGCTGGAAGAAGGTGCGCTGTGAGACCAGTACCTGCGGATAGGCCTGAGCCATCTCTTGATACTTCTGTAAATAGAGTCGATAGGCCTTGTCGGCCCGGGGCAGAAGCTCCTTCTTGTAGCGATCGGCCTCGAACCGCGCACTCTCGAACGACTGCGCAAACGGCGCTGCCTGTTGCCGCAGAGCAAGCTGTTCGCGCAATACGTCTTGGCGAGCGCGCTCAACGTCTACAGTGGCTGCGCCAACATTACCCTGATTACGATTCCAAAGCGGAAGATCGATGCCGGCGCTGGCAAAGCTCTGGGCTCCGACCGGCTTCATCGGGTTTGTACTGACCTGCTCTCCGTTGTACTGCTCGCCGGCGCGAAGCTGAAGATCCGGAATAGTTTCCCGCTTCGCATCCTTCAGGCGTGCCTCGGCGACCGCGACCTCCTGCTGTGAGCGCTTGATGGTGGGACTGTTGGCAACAATCGCCTCAACCATCTGCACGGCGTTCAGGTCAGGCGTTTTTTCAAGATCGCCCTGCAAAGGACAGATAGGAACTTCCGGCCTGCCGGAGGTTGCAGCGAGAATTTGGAATGCCTGAAGGTAGTTCCTCTGCGCCTTGGCATAATCGACCTTCGCCTGTTCCGCTTCAACTTCGGTCTGAAGAATGTCCGGCTCGTCTGCCTGTCCTACGTTCGCAAGTTGGTGGACCGTCTGAACAGCATCTAGCGCAATGCCAAGGAGTTGTTGACGTATGCGAACGGCTTCCTGCGCGGTCAACGCATCGTAGAAGGCTTGTTCGATGTCGCCGTGCACACGATAGGTCTGTTCCGCGATGCCGATCTGGTCCGTTTTCTGTTGTTGCTGATAGATGTCGCGGCGCAATCCGAGCTTGCCACCGAGGATAATGGTCTGCTGAACGAAACCGCCCTGCTCACCACCGCCATAAGAGCCGCCTCGGATCTGGTCGCCCTCATAGCCGATGGAGGGATTCGGATAAAGGGCAGCCTGCCGCGCCTGTTGCTGTGTGAGCTCGACCTGTTCCTTCGCCTGTTTCAGCGTTGGATTATTCGCGTCTCCCAGCTTGAGGAAGTCTTCCAAGCCCATGGCTGGCCGTCCGACAACCTGTTTCAGTAATTCTGGTGCAGGCATGCTCGTCTGCATTTGCGAGGGTGCCTGTTGCGACTCTTTAGGTGGTTGCTGATCCGTCGGAGTGCATCCGGGCATGACCATGCCTTCCATGCAGGGCATAGCTTGATTCTGGTCTCCGGATGCTGCGGAACTCTGCCCCAGCGCCATCGAGATAGAAAGGCCCAGGGTGCTCACAAGGAAAACAAAAGCGTCTCTCGGCTTCATGCGCGCTCCAGTATGCTTGCGTAGGGATCGTGGGGGCGATTGGCGGTCTTCATGCGACGAATCACCTCGTTGTATTTGTCGGGCGGCAGCACGCGAACGAAGGTCATCATGCCTTGCATGTAACCGCTCCAGCCGGACCGAAGGCCATAATTCTCAGGCCGTTCGACAGCACGATCCATCGCCATCATCGGACCTTCCATGTAGGCGTCCTGCGGGAAGTTGGGAACGCGACCGGCATTCTTGGCAATCTCTCCGTGCATATCGGACATGTCCATTCCGGGCATCGCCTGCGTCGCCATCTGCGGAGAGAAAGGACCGTTGGTGGTTGCCGTATTGCTGTCATTGCCGACACCGCCGAGGCCGTGTCCGAGAGCGGGGCCGTATTCGTCACCGGTTGGAGCTCCCGCGTTTCCCTGGGGCATGCCCATCGCTGTATCCATATCGGTGCTCGCAGGAATGCCTGCCGTGCGCGTCATCTTTCCTGCGACTGAGGACATCTGGTTCATCATGTGATGAGGCAGATGGCAGTGAAGCATCCAATCACCGGGATTGTTGGCGACAAACTCAACGTCGCGAGCCTGGCCAACACCAACCAGCACAGTGTTGCCCGGCCACCACGCCGACTCCTGAATGCGGCCGCCCTCTGTGCCCGTTGTGTAGAAGGTATGTCCATGCAGGTGCATAGGATGATGATCCATACCCATGTTCACGAAGCGAATCCGGACGCGATCTCCAAGCTTCACAATGAGCGGGGTGTTCGCCGGGCCTGCCTTGCCGTTAAGGAGCAGCCAGTTGTACTCCATGTTCATCGTGTTCGGAACGGTGTTGTTTGGCAGGACCGCATACTCCTGAAGATGAATCAGGAAATCCTTGTCGCAGTGCGGCTGATATGGGTCTTTGGGGTGCATGATGACTGCGCCTAGTAGCCCCGCCATCTCCTGCATCGCCATGTGAGAGTGGTAGAAGTACGTGCCTGACTGGTGAATGTCGAACTCGTAGACGAAGCGCCCTCCAGGTTTCGTTGTGGTCTGGCTGATACCTGGCATTCCATCGTTGGCAATGGTGTCCTCAAAACCATGCCAGTGCATCGAGGTTGATTCTGGCAGGTGGTTATCGAAGATGATGCGGATGTGATCGCCCTGATGGACCTGGATGGTTGGCCCCGGCGCGCTGCCGTTGAAGCCCCAGAGGTCGATGGTCTTTGTCGGATGAATCTGCCGTTTGATCGGCTCAGCAACAAGGTGGAAGACCTTGGTATTGCCGTCCATCGTGTACGGCAGATCACCAATATCCGTAGTCACTACCGGTACATTGAATACCGGTCCGGATAGAAAATGGCGCAGCGGATGGGAGGCACTTGCGCGTTGTCCAGCCTGGCCAAAGGCCCTAGCGGAAGCCAGCCAAGCAGCGCCCAGCCCCAGAGTGCTATGGAGAAAGGTACGACGATTGTTCATGATGTCCTCGGTTCGAGAGGCTTCCGCAACATAAGGCGAAAGCAGCCACGTCAGCAGAACGACGGAAGCCCGCACTGTGATCCGATAGCGGAAAGAAAACAGCACAAGCTGCCAATGTTCTAAGGCATGGGCACGGAGGACCGAGGACTAGATACGGAGGGCCAGGAAGAGGGGAGGGCCAGATTCAGTGAGACGCGGCGGCAGGGCTCTGTCGATCGAGTGGACGGAAACCGCACCAGTTTCAAACACTGGAACGGGCTGAATGACACTCCATTCCAGAAGAAGTCTCAGCTGACTGGTCGGGAGATTCGCATCGACTGTCTGCTTGCAGAGCAGGTGTGCGCAGCGTGAGGATGCCGTCAAATTGGCGTGGATGGAACTTGAATCGTCCTGTCGGTCCATCTGGGCGCAGTGCATGTGCATGTGCTCTGTTGCAGTGTGTTCTGTAGAACCGCAAATTGGGCACACATGATGCTGGACTGAGCTGGCGCAGGCAAGGTCGCAGACCTCAGCCCACGACGTCCCCGCCATGAAGAGGAGCCCCAGCAACACCGCCAATACGCCTTTCAGCCTCATGCCGTCATCATAACTCGAATTTGCCACCGACCTTGGACTCTGAAGTGTTCCGGAGGAATTGGCTTTCCAGGAGGGAGCAAACAGAGACCCCTCGACACCTTCCGAAATTGCGAGCGTGCTCCTGCTCCCTCAAATGTAAAGATCACGCCCGAGTATGGGGCATGCAGATGGATGGTTACACTCGAAAAGACCGGGCTGACCAATTCATACGCCAAGCTGGCCGGATCGACGGAGTAGAAGCCCATCATGCTCAGGACCGCCCAGGATGACATTTCGTCGCAGTCATCGTTTCCGGGGATACCATCCGGAGTGTCCAGATAGTTCTCCTCAAGGACGCGACACACCACTCGGTGGGTCACCCACGACTCGTCTGAAAAGTTGAACCCGAAGGGCGCCTCAAGGCCGGTTTCGTTGTAGGGATTGTGGTACTGGCCGTACCATCCCGGCTCCCTGTAACTGCAGCTCCAAATTCATAGTAACGCTAATGGCAGAGCGTTAGTATTAGAACATCAAACCACCAGGAGATACGAGATGTTTCTGCGTTGGCTATATTTGCCGGTCAGTGTCCTTTCGCTGGGATTCTCCATGGCGCGCGCCCAGACTCATGGTCCAGGCGCGTTAAGGGAGTTCGAGATCGTGGAGAGTGTGCCGCAGGCAACAAGCTATGGAGAGCCCGGCATTCGGCGGACGCCGACCGTATGGCTCGAAATGATCAAGGGCGCGAAGACTTCCATCGACGTCGCCGCTTTTTACATTACCGACAAGCCGGGCAGTGCGCTTGCCCCGGTACTCGATGCGCTCACTGAGCGTGCAGCCAGCGGTGTGAAGGTTCGCCTCCTGGTCGACCAGAGCTTTCTGAAGACCGATCATGTGGATGTTGACCGTCTGCGCAAGGTGCCAGGAATCGAAGTGCGCGTGCTTCCGGCCGATACTCTGACCGGCGGAGTGCTGCACGCGAAGTACATGATTGTCGATGACCGGAGCGTCTTTGTCGGCAGCCAGAACTGGGACTGGAGGGCCCTTGAGCAGATTCATGAGATTGGCGCACGCATCGACAACACGCGCTTTGCCGAGACTTTTGCATCGGCTTTTGATTTTGACTGGCAGATCGCCGGCGACCCCAGCCTTCCCAAAGCGGCCTCAGCGGCTGTGAAGCCTCCTTCGTTTGCGCCGGTGACCGAAGAAGATCCGGTTCTGCTGGACAGCAAAAGTGCCGAGCCTCTGATTGCCTTTCCCGCCTTCAGTCCGCCCTCATTAATGCCGAACTGGCTGACCTCGGAGGAAGCGGCCCTGGTGCAGATGATTCATGCCAGCCGCAGGGAGCTTCGCATCCAGGTTATGGCTTTTTCGGCGTTTCATCAGTACGGTCCAAAAGGATGGTGGACGGAACTCGACGGTGCGATACGCGATGCCGCCGCGCGCGGGGTTCAGGTTCACATCATCGTTGCCGACTGGGCGCTGCGCGAGCCGATGCAATCGTATCTGAAGAGCCTCGCTGCATTGCCGAACATTACAGTCAAATTCAGCCATATCCCCGAGGCTCCTGAGGGGTTCATTCCTTATGCCCGCGTCGAGCACGCCAAATATGCGGTCGCGGATGGCCGCACCGTCTACATCGGGACCGGCAACTGGGAGTGGAGCTACTTCCATACCACCGTGGATGCTTCGGTCTTCGTGCAGGGCGCAGGGCCGGCAAAAACACTCACTGACATCTTCGACCGCGATTGGAACGGTACATATGTCACAACACTTGAGCCGGGAAAGCAGTACACCGAGCCTCATACGCATTGAGCAGGAATGCATCCTGCAATGAACATGATCCTCTGGTCTATCCGGCGATCTCTTTATCAGCGCGCAGCCAGCCAACGAGAAAAAGCCCAGCGACCGCCAGGCAAAGCATGAGTACCACTTGCCAGATCTGGCCTCGCTCGACCATGTCGCCTTGGGGGCTGACCTTCTGGCACTGCCTGCGATTCATATCGCAGAATATTGTATTCGTTGCAAATTTCCTCATCGAAGGGCGCAGCCTCGTAACCCGCTGAATAACGTGAATTCAGCTGCACCGATGGCCAACCCCAGCTCGCCCTACTTCGGGAGACCCGTTTCGCTCATTTTCACTCAATAGTGCTGGCCCGCTGCCCAGTCCGCATGCGGGTGCCGGAAATCACCATTTCGAACTGCGGGCACATTTGCATTCTGAGTGCGAGCGATGGCAGCGGTAGTTTTCCAGGTTCGCGCGGACGATCTTGGTAATTTGGGCGGAACATCGATTTGGCTGCAATTGACGTCCAAGGGAAGTGACAGAATAATCGATGCTATGCAGCGAAGGATGCGTCATCGCCGATGGGCAGGTTTGTTGACGGCGACGATTCTGCTGCTTGCAATCCTGTGCGCGATGACCGTCGTGGTCATTCATGTCCATCTGCCGTCGGAAGGTTCCAGTGAGTCGCACTGCGCTCTGTGTCTGCTGGGAACAACGCTGGTAGCTGTCGTATCAGCTGTTAGCCTGGTTTTCTCCTGGCGACGTACCTTCCTCATCGCATCGCCTGGCGTCCCGCGCCTTCAGTCCATCCGATTCGTCGTCCAATCGATTCGACCGCCACCCCCAGAGCGGTTTCTTTCTTCAGCCTGCCCTCTCGCAACGCTGAGCTAATCTATCGACGACAGGGTTTCCATTTTCATCCTTCTTGCGCAGATGCTCCAGGCGCGAGGGTTTTCCCATACTGATGGGCATAAAGGAAGCGTCATGGCTGAAGTTTCGCCCCATTCGGATCGCGCATCGCTGGCGCGGCGTGGGAGTTACCTCGAAATCCTTACGATTGTCTGGGCGATTGCTGAGTCGTCGGTTGCGCTGGTCTCTGCCTGGCGGTCCGGCAGTATTTCGCTTGCCGGTTTTGGTTTCGATTCGCTGATCGAGGTAGTTTCGGGCGCCACCCTGATGTGGCGAATGTCACATGAGATGGAGCCCCAGCGCCGTCACCAGGCCGAACACATCAGCCTGCGTATTGCGGGAGCCTGTCTTTTTGCTCTCGCTGCATATGTCGGTGCGGAAGCTGTCTTCAATCTGGTCCAACACCGGCTTCAGGAGACAAGCTGGAGCGGTATCGGGATCACGGCGGCAGCCGTGATCTTCATGCCGTTGCTCTCCCGGGCCAAACGGAAGGTCGGCGAGGCGCTTGATAGCGCCGCGATGATGACGGATGCGCGCCAGACGGACTTCTGCATGTACCAGGCGGTCATCGTCCTGTTCGGACTGGCGGTTCACACAGTGTTTGGCATCGCGCGGGCTGACAGCGCCGCTGCTCTGGTGATGGTCCCATTTTTGGTGCGATCCGGCATTTTGTCGCTGAAAGGTGAGGCCTGCTGCATGCACCACTCTCACCCGCACCACCATGAAAATAAGGTGCAAGCTACATAGAATCAGTGGATTGAGCCATGCCTTGTGTGAATATGGCAAATATCAATTAAACACTTGCACGATTGTGCAAGTGTTGCTATATTTCTCTTGTGATGATTGAGACGAAACCCGCCTGTTCTCACGAAAGCCATTCCCCACGGCGACTTCATCTCCCGGTGAACGACCCGGCCATCGAGCGCACCGCCCGGATCTTTCGGGCGCTCGGAGAGGCAGCGCGAATTCGCCTGCTCGCCCGGTTAACCCAGGGAGAGGCCTGTGTGACGGAACTGGCGGAGCTCGAAGGTGAGTCCATCACCGTCATCTCACAACGGCTTCGCGTCCTCCGTGCCGACAACATCGTCGGCCGCCGGCGGGATGGAAAGCACATCCTGTACTACCTGGCTGACCAGCATGTCCTCGACCTTGTCTTCAATGGTCTGGCACACGCCTCCGAGCAGCCACGCTCCATACCTGCAACACCCAATTCGCGCCTTCTGGCGCTCTTTCGAGGGAAATTATCTATGTCGAATCACAAGATCCACGAAGACCATACGCATCAGCATGGCAAGGATTGCGGCCACACAGCAATCGTGCATAACGACCATACCGACTACCTTCACGACGGACACATGCATTCACTACACGAAGGACATGTCGATGAACATACGCTCGACGTGAGTGCTACCAACCCAGCAGACTGCACGAACGGCCACAAATGCGATGGGCACGATGCCCAGCACAAGCATGGCGAGAATTGCGGCCACGAGGCGATTCCCCACGGCGATCACGTCGACTACCTGGTGAACGGGCATCTTCATCATCCCGATGGCGACCACTGCGACAATCACGGCAAGGTTCAGCTCGCCAACTAAAAAAGGCCCAAGCAGGCTTGATAGAGGTGAAAGCTTCAAGGCTTTCACCTCTTTTTATTGCCAGCGGCCAATCAGCAGGTTTGCGCCATAGATGATCGCAGCCCCAAGCGCCACTAGAAGAAGCAGAATTCTGCGCGACCCCTTGCAGTGTCGGACCTCCGGCAGGAAGTCGCTCGCAGCCATCTGAATGAAGAATCCGGAAGCGAGCGCCAGAAGCAGAACCGAATTCTGAAGCGAAGAGAACCACCATACTGCGGCAAGCCCGCCCGCCAAGGGTGCAATTGCGTCCAGAATGAGAAAGAGATGGTCCGTTCTGGTCGGTTTCTCGCCGCCCGTCGTCAGCAGAACAGTGTTCATCCCATCTCCCAGGTCATGAGCCGCAATGCCCATTGCCACCGCGTACCCGGCGGGATGCGATGCTACATATGACGCTCCGATCGCCATGCCATCCCGGAAGCTGTGAAAGATCAGCATGGCGCCGGCAACCCGGCCAGCGCTCTTGCGCGCTGCGCGACTTCCGTGTCTCACACTCAACGCGTCCAGGCAGTTTTCAATACCGAAGAACAAGAGCAGCGAGACCAGCGTCAGGGACAAAACCTTTGCGGGGGAGGACCCCGCTGGACCAGCCAGCATGATCGCTTCCGGCATCAGGTCGAGAAAGGCAGCCCCAAGCAGAAGCCCCGCTCCGCCTGCGATCAACATGTTGGTATAACGCCGAAAACGCACGGCAACCAGACCGCCGACAAGCGTCGAAGCAACGGGGAGAGTGAGCAGCAGACCGGGGAATAGCAAAATTGACCTGTCCTTAGTTATTGCAACTATATTCTCAATAGTAAACGCTTGAAGCAGGATTGGCACAGACAGGTCCATCCAGCGATACAACGCTGTGGCTCTCACGCTGTGCCTATTGGTTCTGGATCGGAAGAGCAGTGATACGATTTCGTTGTCGCAACTGCCATAACCCGAGCAGTACCGCATTGGGTAGTGCTGGGCGCCTGCAGGTTCACAGCCAGAAGGGAGATTTCTCATGTCACGAAAATCGCTGGTAGTAGCTCTTTCATTCTTGGTCTGGACAGGAATCATTTCTGCTCAGATGGCTCCGGAAACCCGCACCAGCAGTCTCAAGGGAGCGAATGGCCAGGTGACCGGTCAGATCACGGTGACAGCAGCCCCCAATGGTGTCATTCTTCGTGTCGAAGCCAAGGGACTCCCACCGGGATGGCACGGCATGCATTTTCATGAGAAGGCCGATTGCAGCGATGCGGCCTTCAAAGACGCCGGTTATTCATGGGCTGCTCAATGCGGACGCGAATGACGACGGAGATCTTCCGAACCTCTATGTCAATGCCGATGGCTCAGCGACCGTAGAGTTCTATTCGACGTTGGTTTCTTTGAATGCCGGCGGTACTCACCCGGCGCTTCTCGATGCTGACGGTTCGGCGTTAGTCATTCACGCGAACCCTGATGACTATAAATCGCAGCCGATCGGTGGAGCGAGAGCGCGTATTGCCTGCGCCCCGATTCAGTGAGGGCAAAAAACTGAGAACGGAGGCCTCCGCTCTTCTGGAAGACTTGCCCCGGGAGTGTTCCGAGTCCTCATTGCGGCGATGGGCCGCGCACTATCTGAACCAGGTCGCCGGTTCGGATGTGTTTTGCAAAGGCCTGCTTCACCTCATCGGCATTGAGCTCAAAATAGCGTTTGGCGGCATGAACCGGCTCATTAAGAGGCAGGCCGATCTCAGCTCGACGCAACAACCCTTCGGCAACCGCGTCTTCGCTTGATTCGCCCAACGGAATCTGGCGCAACAGCAGGGCCTTGGCCTGGTGCAGCTCTGCAGCCGATACATCCTCAGTTCGCATCTGGTTGAGATCGCGCTCGACCAGCGCCCTCGCCTTCGAAACATTCTCCGGATTGCAGCCATAGACGATCGAGTAACTGGCTCTCGTTTCCGAAGCGCCAAGATTCACATCGACGAAGTAGACATATCCCGAGACCTGGCGAAGATCGTGGTAAAGCCGGGTCGCATAGAAGCCGCCGCCGAGAACGTGGTTCCCGAGCTGCAAGGGATAATAATCGGGATCGAAGCGGTTCAGCGGAAGCTGCTCGGCGAGGGTCACGGTATCCTGGACAGCTTCCGCATCGGCTACGTTTGCAGTCGAGGGCTTATTAGGAGGAACTGCGGCCAGAGTAGTCATAGGCTTTGGACCTTGAGCCTTCCAATCCCCGAAGTATTTGCCAATCGCGGTCTTCGCTTCGTCTGCGGAGACATCTCCGATGACAACGATCGTGGTCAGATCGGGGCGGATCGTTGCGGCGGCGTACTGCTTCACCTGATCCAACGTCACCCGTGCCAACGTCGCTGGAGTCGTCTCCCGCAACACTGGATCACCAGCGGGCAATAGCGCGAGATCGAGCGCGCGCGAGGTGCGGTAGCCCGGGCTCTGGAGATTGCCGGCGCCAAACTGCGAAGCCTGCTGCTTCACGACCGCAAAGGCCGAAGCTGGAAGCGCCGGGTGCAACTCGTTATCGGCCAGCAATTCAACGCCTCGCGAAAAGTGCTCTTTCAGCACCTTCAGCGAGAAGCTGTATCCAGCATTTTCATTCGCGGCGATATCATCGAGCGCCTTTTGAAATGCAAGCCTGTCAAGACTCTGGGTTCCGTAAGAGAAAAGCTCTCCAAGAACCTGCGACACGCCTTCCTGCCCCGGCGGTGTTTCGAGGTCCGCATTATGCTTTACGGAACCCATGACAGAAATGGTCGGACTGGTGGGATCCGTCCTGACGATCAGGCGAAGACCATTCGCCAGCCGCATGTCCGAGGTCGTGAGATTGTCGGTCGGGACTTTGAGCTGGGAAAGAGTGGCTGATGCCCAGGCCGGGAGTTCGACTGGCTTGGTGGGCGCCGAGGTGACTTCCTCCGCCCCACCATACCCCTTGCCTGAAACCGGTTGTCCACTGGGAACAGGCTTCAGAGTCGCCGTGATGGAGTTATCGTCGGTGAGGTATTGCTTCGCCACCCGATTTACATCGGCAAGTGTCACGCGGCGGATCGCCTCGACATCCTCATCGGGAGAATTGCGTCCCTCGGCAGCCAGTGCATTCGACCATGCATCCGCAAGCCCCGGAATTGAGTTGCGCTGAAATTCAGCGGAAGCTACCTCGCTCCGAACCGCTGCCTTGACCAGGTCCTCAGGAACGCCCTCCCGAGCATAGCGGGTTAGGATCTGCCGCATCGCCGCGATGCCGCCCGACGCATTGCCGCTCGAGGGCAGTGCAACAAGCCCATAGGCAACGCTTGCTTTCGAGTAGGTCTCCGCCAGTCCGAACTCTGTTCCAAGTGCCTTACCGGCGGGCACCATTCCGTAGAGATCGGCGCGCTGACTCGCCAGAACATCGGCCAGAACCTGTGCCGCTGCATAGTCCGGGGAGTCGGTTCCCGGAAAGCGGTAGGCAATGAAGCCGAGCAGGTAAGGCAAATTGCTGTCGAGAGTGAAGCTCTCTGACTTGAAGGGTTTGAGATCGACTGCCGGCCGTGGTGGCAATGGGTGGTCTGGCACGTCTCCGAACCACTTCCGGATATTGGCCAAGATTCTCTCCGCGTCGATATCCCCCACGACGACCAGGATCGCGTTGCTCGGGCTGTACCACTTCTTATAGAAATCTTTCAGCATCTCTCCAGTCGTGGCGTCAAAGGAGCTCTTGGTCCCAAGGGGATCGTGCGCGTAGGGGGTCCCCACGAACATCTCTTCATTCAGGCGGTTGATGAATTTGTAGGTGGGATTAGAGAGATCGCGAGCGACCTCCTGCTCGATCGCGCCTCGTTCCTCCGCCCACTGCTCTTGCGTGTCGTCGATTCCGTGCAGGCAGGCAGCCTGCGCCTGAAGCGTGACGTCGAGATCCGCCGCCGGGACAGTGGCGAAGTACTGCGTAATCGTCTGCTGAGTGTCGGCATTATTCCGGCCACCCAATTGTGCATAGATCGCTGCGGTCTGATCCGCGGTCATTCCCGTGCAACCGCGAAAGGCCATGTGCTCCTGGGCGTGCGCCATTCCAGGGAACCCCTCCGGAGTCTCGTCGCCTCCAACGCGGAAGTTCATCTCCACGGTTACAACGGGAGCCAAGATGTTGCGGATGACAACAACGTGTAAGCCGTTCGGCAACGTTTCCCGCAGCGTTGCACCCGTCTCAGGGGCAGCGACAGCATTCACCGCCAGCAAAAGCGAAAACAGTACAAAGTAAAAAAAATGGCTTCTACGCACTCGAGTCTGCTCCTGGGGTTTGTTGCACCGGGTGGTCAATTACTAATGCAACCTAAATAGCACTATGCCAATGTCATCGGTGGTGCACACGAGACGGCGGTCACTGCGAACCAACCCGAGGACCTACGGGCGGTCCGTTCCATACCAGGAAGTTGGCATAGGAATTCTTGATTCGACGCCGCGTAAAACGGTGTCTCCGAAAGGCCGGCATCTTTTATTTCTTCTCCATCCGTAACTTCGTCGACAGCCTCGACCATTGATCCGAAAGATCATGCGAATGTCAAAGGGAAGAGACCCCGAACGACGAAGACGAGCCGTGTGCGTTCATCTTCGGGCTAACGCTCCAGCCTGACGACCGTAGTGCGCGTTCTGTACCGTTCTAGTCCTTGTACTCGTAGCCCAGATATCCGGCAACGATGGTGATAAGCAACATGAAGATAATGAGAAGCGGGACCGTCAACCGTTCTACGCGCGACATCCGTATGTGCCGCAGACGTTGATGATCTCTTTGGCGCCCATAGAGATTGGCTTCCAGGTAGATTTGCTGCTGAAGACTCTTCAGCTTTAGCCTCCAGTACGATAGGACGTGCGCAAGCCGAGCCTGTCTCATCACCCAAAGTCCTCCGCGGCTGCGCCAAGAGCGGTGCAGCCGCGGAATTAGTGATTAGAAATGAAATACGAGTTCGCCGGTAATGGTTCTCGGCGTCACGTAGTGCGTGCCGGAGAACGTAGAGAGAAAGTTGTAGAGAGCATACTTATCCGTCACATTGATGGCAGTGACAGTCGCTCCGAATCGATAGCGGCCACTACTGCCAAGGTGATAGATGTTCTCATCCCCTAGAGACATATCGAAAAGGTTGCGCGGAGCGATACGGGAGGGATTCTTGTCCGCATCTTCTGTGTTCGGAGCAGGAAGGGAGAGCAGCTTGGACTTGAGACCTGCAACATCGCAGGACACGAAGCCCTTGTACGGCGTGGCGGCTACGCCGTCGCAGGTCAAGCCAGCCTGAAATTGCTGGTCATATGAGAGGCCGGATAGATCGATGCCCGGCTGCCCGTTCGGCATCGTGATTGCAGTGCTGGGATCGCAATCGGTATTTGCACCGTTCGGGTTGTAGCATGGTGCAGCACCGGCTACCAGACCGGAGTCATAGCGCCAGTTAAAGCCATACCAGAGGCTCTTGCGGAACGGCATATGGTACTCGACGTGTGTTGTTTGGTTGAACTTCTCATCGTGATCGATGCGGAACGGCAGGATGGCTTCCGTATTGGTGCTGTAGGGGGTCGCACCCACGCCGCCAAGTTGCGGCGTGAAGAAGCGGGCTGCCACCGACGAAGCATTGAAGGTTGCGTTCAAGCCATGAACATCGCGCAGGGTTGCGCTGAGCGCATAACCGGGGATTTTCGAATTGTGCCATTCGATCGGGAAGGTGATCGGTGTTGTACCCAGCACACTGAAGTCATACGCGTTATGGGTGTACTTCCAAATGTACTCGCCGTTGAAGGCAAAGTGCGAACCGATCGCCTGACCGAAGCCTGCATGGAATTCGTTGCGGAAGCCAGGATCGAACGGCGTGGCCTTGGGCGTATCGGTAGCGCAGGCACCATCGGAAAGAGTGGCGAAGATATTGAACAGCACCGTGTTGGCGCAGCCATTCGACGACAGGACCAAATTCTCGTTGAACGGCGTCTCCTGGGTGCGCGCGTACGAAACACGCAGTACGGTGCCGGTTTGCTTCACATTATAGGAAATGCCTGCGCGCGGCTCAGCTTGACGCTGCGTGGTGAGGCCGTTATAGAAATCGCCGCGAAGGCCAAGGTTAAACAGCCAGTTGCCAGCCTTAATCTCGTCTTCGCCATAGAGGGCAAGCTGCTTTACGTCCGCCCGGCCATGCCATCCGTAGTAGTTGCCGCCTTGGGTCAGGTCATACGGTAGCAGAATCGGATTCACATTCGGATTCGCCGTCGCACCAGTGGCTGTGCAGGCTACCGGTGCCCCGGTTGTATCCACACACGAAGGCGTGATCGTGGGATCCACGATGCCGATGTAGTCATTCTCGCGAAGGAAGGTCTGCTCATAGACCGCACCAAACTTGATGCTGTTGATGCCCTGCTGCGAAGTCACGTCGGCATGCAGGCCCGAGTTGGTCAGCGAGCGATCCTGCTGAATACTCTCCTGCTGCTGATCGACGGCGAAGTCCGCCAGCGGGTTCGAGCTTGGATAGTAGTTGTAGGCGTCGCGGCGGACATAGAAGCCGAGATTGAAGACCGTCTTGTCGCTGATCAGGTGCGTGTAGTCCGGGGCGATGTTGAAGGTGCCGATCTTCGACTTCTGATCGGTGTTGCCGACCACATTGCCGTTCTCATCCGTGACGTTCAGGTTCTCGAAATCGTTCGGAGTCTGGAACCAGGAGCGCGTGTATTGCGCGTTGATGTGGATGAAGTCGCGGGGAGTGAAGTTATAGTCCAAGCGATCGAAGACATTCTCTTCGTTGCCCTTGTCGTGAAATACAGCGTGCTCTGGTCCGTCGAGGAAGCGTCCGCTCTCAAGGCCACTTGCCGTGATGAAGTTACCCCACCTGTCGCCGCCCACCGCCGTGTTGAAGCCCAGATGACTGGTGCCAAACGAACCATACGACAAACGAATGTCACCGGTTGGCGTCTTGACACCCTGTCCCGAGCGGGTGGTGATCTTCACCACCAACGAAGTCTTATCACCATACTCGGCCGGGGGCGCGCCATCGATCACTTCCATCGATTGCACTGCATCAGCTGGAACCTCGTTGGAAAAGACCTTGCTTTGCTGGTCGGTGATCGGCTGGCCGTCAAGGCTGAAGGAGTTTTCCGCGTGATCGCCCAGACCATGCATCAATCCGTTCGAGTCAGCTGCCACACCCGGAGAAGCCAGCGTCACGATCGAGATCAGCGAGCTCGAGGCACTTTCCGTCGGCAAACGATCGATCAGTGAGCGGTCGATATCCGCATGGAACGTCGGATCGTTTTCGACCATCTCCGGGCCCGACTTGACGGTGACCTCCGTACTCGAGCCGATAGTCAGGCTGAAGGGCACGACCACGGGCACTGGGTTCGATACATCCAGCGCTTCACTGGCTACATTGAATCCCCTTGCATGCACCACGACCTGATACGGATTGAATGGCACATTGGAAAAGCGATAGTTGCCCTGCTGATCAGTGATCGTATCGCGCGTATAACCGCTGGCGACGTTCTGAATCTGGACTGTCGCCCCAACAATCGCAGCGCCCGACGGATCTTTGACTGTTCCTGTAACCAAGCCCGATGTGCTTTGCCCATACAGCAGCCCTGGGGCAAAGCTGCTCAAGAACCCGACGACGAGGACGAGAAAGAACCGCAAGTGGTTCGGCCTCTTCATAAATGCATCTCCTGTTATGTTCTGTCCCCTTACGAGAAGGAGTGAAACGATGAGGGGATCGCCACGACGGCGGACATATCCCGATTACGGAGAAAGTCGAATTCCCGATGAGCCTCTAAGGGCCTGGTCGAGGAAATTCCTCACTCTCTCCAAGCGAAAGCCCTCCTGCCCGAGTCGTAGGAGTGGCAGTGAAACAAGGACTAAATCAGCACAGAGCACACGGACTTCGCTTCTGCGAGCTAAACAGCAAGGAGCCCGACATGTCATCCCTCCAGGCAGTAGCGAAACCGGCGAGTATCCCAACACGCGAATGCGAGTTGAGATACCGTCTCTATGCCGCAAGCATGCTGGGCATAGAACCTTCCTGATTGCTAGAGAGAAGTCCGGTAGGTGGATTCGACCTGCATTCATACCTAAAACGCGGTATGAGGTATCCACCTTTAAAAGGGACTAAAGGACAGGCGGAGGCCGGACCCGCTGAGAAGGCGGAATCCAGGTGAGCAGGAGCACGGAATCATGCTCAGAGACTGCTTCATGGGTCTTCAGGGAAATGAAGAAGAGAAGGATTGCTGCAACACTGACCGCTACCATCTGGGCACAGGACATGCACAGGGCGCACTGCCCTTCATGTCCATCCTGATTGGTATGGAAGTGGGAAGCCATCGCAATGCTCATGCTCAGAAGTGCAACCAGCAGCAGCATGCACACAAGCATGTGCCTACGCGTGATCTGCTTTGAGACTCGAGCAAACATGATAGTCGTATCAGCTTCCTAGGTTTCACCGCCCATGTCAAGGATAAGCGACGGGCGGGTAATGGATCATTTCTACGCAATACATCCCGAGATGAGACGGAATTCGCGCTGAAGCCCTTCCATATCTACTAATGAGAACGTGCTTGCGTTAGTGTAAATCAAGGACATGCATCTATGACACCCCTGTAACGAGAAACAGCGAAATCAATCGCATGAACTGGAGCGATCGGCTCGACATCTTCGCCGCAGACGCCTGCGTGGCTATTGCATCCTCACGCCGATTCTGCTTTCGCAGTTTAGTGCTAGCTGCGCACTTTCTCCTTCTGAAGAGGCTCCACCGTATTCCGGCATCGCATTTGCAGGGGGGCGTTCGCGGTCGTTAGCCGCAAATAGAAATTTTCTCTCTTCGCTCTTGCTCCCAATTTCAGACAGGCGTTCCACAGAAGTGTGTCCCCTGGAAAGTTTTCTCAAATGTTTCGTACAAAAACGTACAGCCGAGTCGGGAATAGAGTAAATTTTAGAAATCTCGGCATTATGAAATCAATAACTTACGTGGAATCAACGGGCCGGATACTCCGATCCCGATCAGGTCCACCAATCAGCCCTTCAATCTCATCCACCTCATTGGCTCTAGCCGATCGCCTTTAGCTGTGTCAGCTATGTTGAGAGGTTGGAAGGGTTCCGTGTTTTATCCGGCTTTGGACTAGCCTCGTCCCATCTCGGGTTCTCAAACCATGGACACTCTTGTCTGCGTGCGGACTGTTAGGCGTAGCGGGTTCCCTGAACGGCTGCCTTCGCTCCGATGCTGCCCTGATCAATGATGGCAAGAAAGATTTTGTATGCTTTCTTCGCCTCCTGAGCCTGGTGGAAGATGCTATGTGCTTCGACGAATGCCACCGTCCATGTCGCTACCACGAGCGACGCAGCTAAGCGTGCAGCAGGATCTGTAAGAGGACGCCGAACCGCTTTCGCCATTGCGCCTGCCAGCAGATCAGTCAATTCGTCGCGTATCGCCCGAGCGCGAGCCATCAGAACGTCGCTGGCCTGGACCGTTTTTACGAACCGGTCGCTCCCCGCGTCACAAAAAAGAACATATGGACGGCCCTCTTCCACGGCCCGGTGCGCAAACAATCGTAGCGCTTCGAGGGGCGCGACCCCGGCGGCGCGATTCTCCAATGCCGCAAGTACGTCATGCCGCCCGACGTCATCGAGGTCAAAGATCATGTCCTCTTTACGAGAGAAATGATTGAAGACCGTCATCCGTGAGACACCGGCCGCCTCCGCAATCTGGTCCACAGTTACTTCGTCGAAGCCGCGATCCATGAACAACAGCGTGGCGGTATCGGAAATTTTTTGCCGAGTGGCAAAGCGCTTTTGTGTTCGCCGGTCCGTGGAATCCTGCATCGTTTATGCACCTTGACTCCATCTTATACTCAGTATAATTATACCGAGTATAAGAAAGAGACTCGATGCATAGCCCTCACACCTCCTCACCTCGCCCGACCGTCCTCATCTCAGGAGCAAGCTTCGCCGGGCTATCTTCGGCGTGGTGGATGCACAAACTCGGCTACGCCGTAACGGTGGTGGAAGTGGCACAGAGCATTCGCAGGGGCGGCACGCCCGTAGACATCCGCGAAGGCGTCATCGATGTAGTGAGACGCATGGGCCTGCTCGAGGAGATATCTGCGCGCAGCCTGCCACCGAGGCCGACCGAGTTCCTCGACACGGATGGAACGCCGCTCGCCCGGAGGCCGGCACGATACGAGGACGCGCAGGACGAAGAGCCTGGATGGGAGATCGAGAGAGACGTACTGCTTGACCTGCTCTATGACCGAGTGAAGCACGATGTGGAGTTTCTCTTCGCAGACAGCGTCATCAGCGTGGAAGAACAGGTCGACGAGGTGGCCGTCGGCCTGGCAAGCGGAATACAGCGCTCTTTCTCACTTCTGCTCGGGTGCGACGGAACTCACTCCGCCGTGAGAAGGATGTGCTTCGGTGAGGAAGCGGATTTTTCGCTGTTTCTTCAGAATTACTTTTCACTCACGATCGTGGACAAACTGCTGATTCCGGAAAATTCTTCCCAGATGTTCAATCGTCCTGGCAAGACAGTGATGCTCAATGCGTATAACGGCAAAACAGATATCGCGTTTTGTTTTTTCTCCGCCGAAGAGCTGGCCTATGACCGCCGTGACCGCAACCAGCAAAAGCAGATGATCCTGGATCGTTTTGCAGGCGAAAGCTGGAGGGTGCCCGAATTACTTGGCGAGATTTGGAATTGCGATAACTTCTATTTCGACAAGCTTTGCCAGATCAGAATGTCTCCGTGGAGCAAGGGCCGTGTTGCTCTGGTTGGAGACGCAGGCTATTGCCCATCACCCGCTGCGGGCATGGGAGGTTCCATGGCCATTCTTGGCGCAGCCGCCCTGGCAGAGGCGTTCGAGAAGCACCCTGACGATTTCCGTTTGGCCTTCCAGGAATATGACCAGAGCCTCCGCCCTGTGGTGAACGAGATTCAGACTGCGGCTATTGACTTCGGCCTGAGGATGTTTGCTCCGACCTCAGAAGAAGCGATCCGAGAAAGAAACGACATCCTGAATGGAGCTGGAGGATCGTTGGCCAGGTCCTAAAAAACGCGATTCTCGCAAGGGATTCTTTGGGACTATCGTCGTTCCCGGCCAGGCAGCAAAGCTGCCTTGTTCGACTGAAGCAGGGCTCGATGGCGGGTGGTCTGAGAAGACAGCCTACGCCTTGTGATCCACGCCGTATTTCCTCTCTTGACGCCCTAAACCGGATAGCGAGAATCCTCTTTAGTTTCTCCCTACATCCATCCTCCCGCCCTGGCTCCCGGCCACCGCTCGACCCTCCGCGCGGCGGGACGACTCTCCCCGTCCTGCGCCATCCTTGCCTAGAGCCTGTTATGCCTTTTCGCGTGGCCGTCGTTGCTGGGGCAAATCGGTCCAGACGAGGCGGAGGACGAAGGCTTTGGCGATTCCAAGGCAAGGACGACAACGAAGTATGGGCCGATTTGCCCCGCAACCCGGAGGGCTGGGGCCACCCGTCTTTCGTTTATCGGGCCCGATCTCTTCGTCGCGCATCGTTCGGATATGTTCAATATCCGTCACGACGCGCTCCTCGATCTCAGAAAAGTTGGCTCCCAGCGACAACCGCGCGAAAAGGCATAACAGGCTCTAGCCTGCAGCTTCTTGACCGAACGCATGCGTCCGCGCTGTGAGTTGCATGAGTCGAACCTCAATGGCAATCAGATACCTCTGATCTTGCCGGCCGGGCAGTCGCCCATCCTTGCGAAAACTGCAAAGTTCGTTTGCGGACTTGGGGGGACCGAATCCGAAGCCCCGCCACTAGTATCAGCATCGAGATGCAGACAGCGGATCGGACTTTACAAGTAGTTTGCAAGTTCTGAAGATGTTAGCTCTCGTCGTCGAATCGTTAAAAGGAAGCCAGGAGGTGGCCCTTTGTTCGCACAGACAGATCTGAAGCAATCATCAGTGTGTCGTTTCCGGGGATCGCGAGTTCTTGCCGCGTGGATTTTTCTCGGTCTGAGCTTCGGACCGTTCGCGGGTGCCCAGAGCCCGACCGGAGAAGCTGCCGGGACGGGTGATCGTTCATTGGCTAGTTCTGTTCCGCTCTCCATGCATGAGGCGGTACGCCTAGCACTCAAGCAAAACCCCCTGCTGTTTGCCTCCCGTCTCGAAGCTCTCGAAAGCAAGCAGCAGGTCAACGTTGCCCGTTCCGCGTTTCTGCCTAAGTCTGGCTTGCAGCTGGAGGAGCAGATGAATCGCTTGAATCTTGCCACCCTGATTGGTCAAGAAGCCCCGCCCTACTCGGTGGGCCCTTACGGCAATCTTCAGGTGGGATCTACCTTCGATGTGCCTGTCATTGCTGTTTCAGCCTGGAAAGGGTACCAGGCAGCGAAGCAACGCTCGAACGCGGCGGCATCGGACGATCAGGATTTTCGCGAACGGATTGTTGGACTCGTCGTCGCGCAGTACCTATCCGTGCAGCGTTCAAAAGCCACCGAGAAGGCTGTACAGAGCCGGATCGATCTTGCCGAGAGTTTACAGAAGTTGGCCGCCGATGCCCTCCAGCAAGGTACGGGTACAAATACGGACGCCCTTCGCGCCAGTGTCGAGCTGAAGGTCGAACAGCAGAATCTCGTGGAGGCCCAGGCGCAGACCAGCGCTTACGGTTATGGCCTGGCACAGCTACTCGGATTCGCGGCTAATCAGCAGGTAATCGCCACTGAGGAGCTGAGCAGCGAGACGGAAACGCAGCCCGATGAAAATTCTTCCCTGCAAGAGGCGCTTAAGACCCGTCCAGATTTGCTTGCGGCGCAGGAGAGACAAAGGGCCGCCACGTTCGATCATCAATCCGCGCGAGCGGAGCGACTCCCTGAATTTCACTTTGACGGCTATTGGGCTGAAAGCGGACGAGCGCCGGGCCGCGGCCTTCCGGTCTATTCCTATCAAGCCGAGATGCGTGTCCCGATCTTTACGGGCGGCAGAGTATCCGCCGAGATCAAAGAGTCGGCACTTGCAGCGGACAGATCGTCCCGGCTTGTCGATGATCGGCGAAACGTGGTGACCCAGGAAGTGCGAACAGCTCTAACCAATCTCCAGGCTGCACGGCAGGAACTCCAACTCTCGACAGACGCGGTCGCTCTTTCCACCCGCGAACTGAAGGAATCCCGCGACCGCTTTGCCGCGGGCGTGACCAACAACATTGAAGTCATCACGGCGCAGAACTCTCTCGCGCAATCGACGGACAGCCAGATCGGCGCGATGTACCGCTTACAACAGGCCAACGCAGACCTGTCTCAAGCGCGCGGACGCATCGCGGAAGACTACGCAAAGTAAAGCAGAAAGGATCAGGAAAATGACAGGACAGGAAAAGCCGGTCGAAGCGGTAGCCCCATCGAGTGAAGGCCCAAAGAGCGTACTCGGCCTCTCGTGGAACAAGCGCAATGCGTTTTACGCGGTGTTGCTGATCGTCGTTGTCGGTGTGTCGCTACTGTGGGCTTTCACGCAGGACCTGAATCCCACCACGGACGACGCCCAGGTGGACGGACACTCGATCGTGGTGTCGCCGCGCGTCGCTGGATATGTGTCCAAGATGAATATCGACGACAACACCGTGGTCTCGCCCGGCGATGTGATGATCCAGCTTGACCCGGCAGATTATCAAGCACGTGTTGACCAGGCGCGCGCCGCGCTTGGGGTCGCGGAGGCCCGCGCTGCATCGTTGAAGATCACGGTTCCATTCACCATCGGGACAACGACGAGCGCGACGGCTGCTGCTGACGCTCAGGTTGCCGGAGCTACTGCCGACCTGGATCGCGCGACCACGACCTACAACAGGGTGGCCACTTCGGAGCTGGGGTTCGCCGAGGCCAACGTGGCGGCGCGAAAAGCCGAGATGGAGAAAGCGGAGATGGATGTGAAGAGGACGGATTCTCTCGCACAACAATCGGAGATCTCCCGGCAGCAATATGATGCCTATGTCGCCGCGGCCCAGGTCACCAGGAATGACTGGCTTGCCGCGCAGCAAAGGTTGGAAGCGGTACGCCAGGACGCTTCCGCCGCGAAGGCCGCGGAAGAAACAGCGAGCGCGAGCGTCCTTCGGGCGAAGGCGCAATTGCGCGAGAGCCGTGCGCAGGAAATGCAGTCCGGCGTGCGGAAAGCAGATTACGAGTCCGCCTTGGCCGACGTGCAGCAAGCGAAAGCAGAGTTGGAACAGGCGACCCTGAATCTGAGCTACACCACACTGCGAGCGCCCATGCACGGAGTAGTCACTCGACGCACCGTCGAGCCCGGTCAGCAATTTGCCATCGGCCAGGCCATGTTTCAACTCGTGCCGCTGGATAACGTCTGGGTGACGGCAAATTTCAAGGAAACGCAACTGGCGCACGTTCGCCCCGGCCAGCATGTCCGGATCAGCGTGGATGCCTACGACGGGAAAACCTTCGATGGCGTTGTCGACTCGATTGCCAGTTCGACAGGTTCACGAGAGGCACTGCTTCCGCCGGAGAACGCGACTGGAAACTTCGTGAAAGTGGTGCAGCGCATTCCCGTCAAGATTCTCGTTCACCAGAAGCAGGGCTCTTCGGAGATCCTACGGCCCGGAATGAATGTCGAAGCCAAGATCCGAACAACGAAGTGGTTCTTCTAAGAGAGTCGTCCATGCCAGCAGAGCTGAACACAACCTATGACGCGTCCATCGGGCCGACACCCGTGCAGAGCCGGCTTCTGTTACTCGGACTAGCCTTTGCAACCGGGATGGAGTTCTACACATTCGAAAGCATGAACCTCGTGCTGCCCGACATCACCGGGACACTCGGCGTGTCCTTCGATGAGGCGAGCTGGTTGCTGACGGTATACAGCTGCGCGCTCTTCCTTGGTGTGCCGATTTCCATCTGGCTTGCAGGGCACCTCGGCTACAAGCGATTCCTCATCGGAACGACGGCTTTGTTCGCCTTCGCGACGGTGGGGGCTGCGCTCTCCCCGACTTTGGACTCGATGCTCATTTGGCGGGCGCTGTCTGGACTTGCAGGGGCAGGTCTTACTGTCTGGTGGAGGGCGTCGATTTATGTCCTCATGCCAAAGCAACGAAGAAGTCCGTCGCTCATGCGTGTCTCCGTAGGGCTCTACCTTGCCAGTGCAATGGGATTATTGCTGAGCGGCTTTCTCACGGACCGCCTGAACTGGCGTCTCATCTGCATTCCGAATATCTTTCTGGCCACCGGGGCAATATGGCTGCTTCGGCGTAATTTCCCGGAGCTTCCGAAATCCGAATCCTCACGTCTTCGCCACACCGATCGCTGGGGACTCATTCTTCTGGCAACAGGAGTCATTTGCCTACAGATCGTGCTCAGCCGCGGGCATATTGATGACTGGTTCAGCTCGCCGAGAATTCGCATACTGAGCCTTGTGAGTGCTGCTGCTTTCCTCGCGTTTCTTCATTGGCAAACGAGTAGCGATAACCACTATCCGCTGTTCAATCTGGCCCTCCTCAAGAATAGGAACGTAGTCGCCGCGATGCTGATCGGCATTTTTCTGGGAATGATTCTCTCGGGGAGTCTCTTCGTGCTTCCGGAATTTCTCAGAAACGTCGACGCGCAGACCCATAGTGCTACGCAAACGGGGAGGATTCTTGCTTTCTATGCGCTTGCGGCGGCGACAGTTCGCCCTTCGATCACATGGCTAATCGCACGCTTCGGACCGCGAAAACTCATGGCTGTGGCGTTAACCATGATGATTGGAGCGATGCTGCTCCTGTACCGCTGGCTGACGACTTCTACCTCGGACGGGTATTTCTTTCTCCCGCTCGCGATGTATGCCGGATGCCTGGCTGCGCTTCTTCCATCCGTCGGCTCGGGAACCGTCGCAAAACTCGATCAGGCGAATCTGCTCGACGGCGTGTCCCTCTACATGACTTTTCGTCAGCTCGGCGCAGCGCTAGGCGTAGCGCTTCTCACGATCCTGATCGAGCGCCGGCAGACGCTCCATTCGTCTCGCCTCTACGAACATCTGAATGCCGGGAATATCTCCACCAGCGGAGCTTTGCAGCATACGGGAGCGTATCTGGTGTCGCAGGCTGGTGTTTCTCCTTCCGGGGCGTATATGACATCCGTCGATCTTCTGTCGCATTCCAGCAGGCACCAGGTCGAGGTGTTGAGTTATGCGGACTGCTTTCTCTTCATGGCCCTAGCTGGCGTCATCGCGATGTGTCTGATCCCGGTCATGTCGCCCTTTATCGCGCCGTCCAACCTCTCGAACCGCGCGAAGCGGTAATTTCTTCGCGATGAAATCCAGGAAAAGCCGGATGCGATGAGGCTGGTGCATCCGATTGGCCGTGATGGCAAAGAGGTCAATCGGATCGCACCAAAACTGTTCCAGACACTGCACAATTGAACCTTCCTCCAACTCCGGCCCCAGGTCCCAATTCGCCTTGAGCGCGATGCCTCTCCCGGCCCGCACCCAATCGTGGACCACCTCGCCGCTTGATGTGGTGAGCGTTCCGTTGACCTTCACCTCGAATGGCTTGCCGTCTTCCTGAAATAGCCACGAGTCCATCACCCGTTTGCCACGCATGAGCCGGATGCAGTTATGGCGCCTGAGATCATCCGGGTGCGCCGGTGTGCCATGCCGCTTGAAGTACGCGGGCGATGCGCAGACGATCCGTTTGGCCGTCAGGATCTTTCGAGCGATGACGCTGGTGTCGTTTGGCAGGCCGATGCGCAATGCGACATCAAGGCCGTCGTCGATGACGTCAAGCCCGGCATCCGACAGGATCATTCTCGCTTCCACTTCCGGAAATTTGCTTGTGAACTCGCCGATGAGAGGAGCTACGAGGCGCCGGCCGATTTCACTGGGTGCTCCGACATGAAGCGTACCGCGCACCCGTTCCGTCTTTTCAGAGGCTTCCGCTTCGGCGGCTTTGATGTCCGCCACAATCCGTTGACAGCGCTCATAAAAGCGATCGCCTTCCTCCGTGAGTTGAAATGTTCGCGATGTGCGGGTGACAAGGCGAACTCCCAGCCTCGACTCAAGCGAGCTCAGAGTTCGACTCATGGCTGCGGTCGAGGCATTCAACGTGCGGGCTGCAGCCGAAAGGTTTCCGGCCTGCACGATCTTTACGAACAGCATCAATTCCGAGACTTCATCTGCCATAAGCCGCCTTGCGCATCCACGTAGCCTGACCTCTGCACGCGAGCCCCTCCATCTTTGCACATTCCGCAAAGCTGACTTGCGGCTTTTCCGGCTACTCAGTACAGGCTAACGAACCTAGTCTCAAGTCATGGGAAGAGAGGAGCCCAGGATTCATGAGATTAGTCGCAGGATTTCTGCTCGCATTTGGGATCGGTATCTTCTGTCGTCTTTGCCGGATTCCGTCTCCGGCACCTCAGGCGATCATCGGCTCGCTACTCGTGGTTGCTATGAGCGTTGGCTTCGTCGCCGCCGACCGTTTCGTGGAGCGCCTGAGCGGCAATCAGGTCGCACAACAACCCTTCCATTCCAACCAGGAGGATGCACATGCGCGCAATTGAATTTCGTTCTTTCGGTGAACCAAACCAGCTCGAAGTTGTAGAGCGTCCGGATTGTCAGGCCACGGAATCGACGGCCATCGTGCGGATCGTTGCAGCATCGATCAATCCGAGTGACGTCAAGAACGTCGCCGGACGGATGGAGCAGACGACCCTGCCTCGGGTACCCGGACGTGACTATTCCGGTGTGGTCGTAGATGGCCCCGAAGAATGGATCGGGGTGGAAGTGTGGGGCACGGGCGGCGATGCGGGCTTTACCCGCGACGGGACGCACGCCGAGTTCATCTCTGTTCCGCGTTCGAGCCTGGTGCGCAAGCCGGAGTGCCTCACCCATGAGCAGGCTGCAAGCATCGGCGTCACGTTTGTGACAGCGTGGTGCGCGGTCAAGGAGTATGCCAAGGTCCAGCCGGGCGAGATCGTCGCGATCATTGGCAGCCGCGGTGGCGTGGGGAGCGCAGCCAAGCAGATCGCCAAATACCTCGGCGCGTACGTCATCGGGGTCAACCGCCTGAACGGTGTACTTACGCGGGAAGAGATCGATGGCGAGGATCAGATCCTCGATTCCGCTAACCCGGAAGTAGCCAGCCTGCTGCGCATCCTGCAGGGCGGCCGCGGCGCCGATGTTGTCCTCAACACGGCTGGACCGACGATGTTCGAGAAGGCGCTGCATATGCTGGCGCGGCGAGGCCGTCTCGTGGAGATCAGTGCCGGAGCAGAGCGCCGGGTCAGCTTCGACCTCGCGGATTTTTATCATAACGAGTCGCAGTTACTCGGCGTCGACTCGTTGAAGCGCGACCTGGTTGATGCGGCCTGCATTCTGCGCGAACTTTCGGCCGCGTTTGAATCCGGCGACTTGCGTCCTCACTCCGACATCCGAAGCTTTCCCCATGTGAAGGTTTGGGAGGGGTACGAGCACGTGCGCCAGGGCTGTGCCGGTCGTGCCGTTCTAACGATGGAGCATGTGTGAACCCGACGCCCAAAACGTCACGCTCCGAGCGCCGGCGGGATTGCATTCTTGCACTCTTCTTTCTGGTGCTCGGAGCCCTTGGCTGCATGGCCCAGACGCCCGAGCCCAGCTATCCCGGAGTCCAGGCCTCTCCGTTGCGTCCTCACCTCGATCCTTTCCCTGCGGAGCAGAACTGGAGCTTCCTTGCGGATGGCAGTATGCGGACCGATCCACTGGACAAGCTGAAGTATCTGCAATGGGGTGCGAGCAAGCAGCAATACGTCTCGCTGGGTTTCGAATCCCGCGAGGAGTATGAGTACTTCGACAACTGGATGTTCGGCGCAGGGCCACAGGATCCCAATGGCTACGGCCTTATTCGCCTGATGCCGCACCTCGACGTACACGACGGGCCAGATCTGCGATTGTTCACGGAGATGACCTTCAACTACGTGCCCGGTCGAAATGGTGGTGCCCGTCCGAATCTCGACGAGGACAAAGGAGACTTCCACCAGGGCTTTCTCGAAATCGGGCCACACACCAGCCGCGAAGACGGCTCGAGTGTTCGCCTCGGTCGTCAGGAGATCGTGTTGGGTTCGGGGCGCCTGTTCGATAACAACGAGGGACCAAACGTAAAGTTGAGCTTCGACGGGGCTCGCTCGATCACGCAAACGGAGCAGATGCGTTGGGACAACTTCATCGCAAAGCCCGTGCAGAACAATACGGGATTCTTTGATGACGTGCCCAACCACGCTCAGACGACCTGGGGCAGCTATCTGACCACCCATTCACCTGTGCTTCGCAGAGATGGACTTGATCTTTATTACCTGGGCCTGGCAACTGCGAATGCCTCGTATAACCGTGGCTCCGCGAACGAGCTGCGGCACACCGTGGGAATACGGGCCTTCCGCGATGCTCACTCCGGCGTCGACTACAACTGGGAATGGAACTATCAATTCGGCTCTTTCGGCTCGGATCGCGTGCGCGCCTGGAGTATCTCGACCGAAAGCGGGTATACCTTCGCGAACCTTCGCTTCTCCCCTCGTCCTCTGCTCCGAGTGGATGCCTATAGCGGGGATCAGAACCCTGCTGGACGATCGTTGGGGACCTACAACACTTACTTTCCACGCGGAGCTTATTTCAGCCCAAAGGCCGTTCCGTTTCTCGGGAATCAGAACCTTGTCGATCTTCACCCGCAGGTGCAGTTCCACCTGCGGCCCAATCTGACAGGTGAGGTGGGCGGAAGCTGGTACTGGCGCGAGTCCACACAGGACGGAGTCTACGCCTTCGGCAGTGAGGCTTTGCTCGCTCCATCGAGCGCAAACCATGCGCGTTTTCTCGGGTCGCAGGGCGACATGGAGCTGCGCTGGTCCCCGGTGGCGCATATCGTCACGGCGTTCAATGTGGCAGGCTTCGCGCCAAGTGGATTCCTGAACACCACTCCTCATCATCGTTCTCCGATCACCGCAAACCTCGGCGTTACCTATCGCTTCTGAAAAGGAAATTTGTCATGCATAAAACTCGTCCGTATCTCTTCTTTGCTGCGCGCCTTCTGATCGCGCTTGTCTTTCTGATCAACGGCATCGGTATCGTTAGTCCCGCAATGGCTGTCCACGACATGGTGGTGAAGGGAATCCCAGAGCACACAGCCATATTGCTCTCGCTTGCCGGCCGCGTGATCGACGTTCTTTGTGGCGTTGGGTTTGTAGCGGGGATCTACCCGAGGGTTTGTGCGATTGGACTCATTCTGTTCCTGATTCCTGCCACCCTGATCGCACATGCTGTCTGGTCTGCACCGTCGCCGATGTATCAGGTGCAGCTCATCAACTTCTTCAAGAATGTCTCGATTGTTGGAGGACTGCTGATGGTGGCTTGCAGCAAAGGCTTCCGAGGCCTCCAGAACCAAAAGGGTTGAGACAAGATCTCGTCATAACCCTCATCTCAGAAAACATATGACCATTCCCTGGTGACGAATTGCGAGAAGTCCTGCAAGGATTCACCTGCACAAAAATCGAGTGTGGAACGTGGTGTAGCCGATCGCCTCCAGCTATATCGGCTACGTCAAGAGGTCGGAAGGGGCCCGCGTTTTGTCGGGCTTCGAACCAGCTTCATCCAATCGTGGGCTGGAGAGAACGCAGCATCTTTCTCTTCCTCTGCTGAGGCCTCTTCCGCAACCACCTTCAGCCCCTCATCTTTGATCCTTCGCGCCGACCGGGTTCCAGCCGTCGGATCCATGAAGGAATGCCTGCGGCTCCCATCGTGCGGCTTCCGCTGCGGTCAACGCGTGCGCCTGCGGTTCGCGTTCTTTCATGCGCGCGCCCGGGCCGGACGAGTCATACTCGGCGTAGTAGGCCGTATCGAGGGAATGCGTCTCGCCGGGCTTCCACTCCCGCCAGCCATCCGGTGCAATGTGCGCGCCCATCCACGTATGCAGATAGACCACCGTCGCATAGGGACGCCACGGCCGCCCCAGGTAGATCGGCGCCTCGGCTCCAGCATCCGCCGTCAGCTTGCAATGGTCCAGTACAAAGCCCGAATCCTCGTCCGGATAATGCTTTGCCTGTGCAGTCAGAAAGCCACCTTTGTGTGCGGTGCTGCGAATCTCGCAGCCCTCGAAGACCGCCTTCCCATCGCCGAAGATGAAATCCACATTGCCCGCGATCACACAATCGGAGAAGTACTGCCGCGAGGGCACGCACGCCGGCCCGTCGGGCGAACAGTTGCGGCTCCCCGCGTACACCGTGTCCTGGTTGCCGAGCAGGTGCACACGCCGGAAGATGGCGCGATCGCCCGTCACCAGCAGCGCCAGCGCCTGCGACCCCTGTGAAACCTGCTGGTGCGTGCGATTGAAGTCGTTCTCCATGGTCAGGTTCTCGGCAGTGAAGTCGTCCGCTCGCACGTTCACCGTCGCCGAGTGCAGCGTGCCACCGTTCTCGCCTGCGTTGTGGTCGTTCACGATCACAACCGCCGCGGGGTCCGCGCCGGTGCCACGCAGCGTCACATGCGGCTTCGTCACTGTGACGATCTCGCGATACACGCCCGGCGCAATTAGTATCGTGGCGCCTGTATCCGGAGCGACCTCCACCGCCTGCTCTACTCTGGTGTACTCGCCGGTGCCATCCGCCGCCACATAGATCGCATGATCTTCTTCCGGAGCGGATACGCCCGCGATCTCCGGCGCATTTGTGTGCGGAAACTCCGCATACCGCTCCGTGCAGCGCGGCGGCGTTCCCGCCACGCTGTTCGCGTCATCGCTCGTTGTTCCATCCGCGCCAGATAACGTCAGGTTTCCCAGCCGAGGCCCGCGCACGATCTTCGCCGCCTGCATCTCGAACTTCGACTGCGCCAGCCCATCAGCCCATACGTTGTCGAAGCGCAGCTCCAGGGGGTGCGCGTCGTCAAGTCCGTCGAAGGTATACTGCCCGGGCGATTCGATATGCACATCGCGCAGCGTGATACCACGATAGACCGGCAGCAGATCGCCACTCTTCTTCGTGTATGCGGGCGTAAAGACCAGAGGGTCCTTCGTATTCCGGATACACACATTCTCATAGGTGACGTCCTGCACCAGTCCGCCGCGGCTGCGGTCGCTCTTGATGCGGATGCCGTTATCCGCACCGTCTATCGAGAGATCGCGCACCAGCACGTGGCTCACGCCGCCGTTCGTCTCGCTACCGATCGACATGCCGTGCCCGGTGAAGAAGTGGTTGTCGAGGATCGAGACGTTCGCCGTCGCACCCGCCTTGCCTGCCTTGATCGCCACATCGTCGTCGCCTGCATGGATCCAGCAGTGCGCAATTGTCACATTGCGCGATGAGCCCGGGTCGATTCCATCCGTGTTGCGCGCTGTCTTCGGGGTGTCAATCTTCACACCCCACGCCGTGAAGCCATCGGCCTGATTCACCGCTACATGGAAGCCGGGCGAGTTCCTCAGCGTAATCCCATACAGCGTGAAGTTGCGCGCCCCATTCACTACGATCAGCCAGGGCACGCTCTGCTGCTTGTCCTCGATCTTCGCCTGGTGTGCCAGGTCCCACCAGCTGGTCTTCGCGCCGGGAGCTTCGCCCAGGAGCGTCGCGCCGCCGCGCCCTTCGATCACTCCTTCTCCCGCGACGCCTGCGTCGGCCAGGTTTTCGCCGTGTATCAGCGGCCGGCATCCGTGGCCCTTCTCGTTGACCACTCCGCAGCTTCCCGGAGCCAGGTCGTACACGCGGGGATCGCGTGAGGCTACCAGCGCCACGCCCGCCTGCACCACCAGCCATACCTTCGACCGCAGCTCCAATGGACCGGAGAGAAAGATATTCCGCGCCCCGTCGGCTTTGAGCAGCACTGCGCCGCCACCCTTACAGTCATCCATCGCCGCCTGGATGCGCTGCGTGTCCAGACGCGCCTCGTCGGCCTCCGCAATCAGGCCGCCCGGCGCAGCAAGCCCGGCCTGCACCACCGCGCAGGTTGCGGGGATACGCGGCTCGGTTACGTTCCGGCTATCCTGCCCGTGGACGAGGCTGAAGGCGGTTGCCATCAGGAGGAGGTTGAGGGCAGCGGCCCGAAGGATTCGCAGTTTCATAGAATGAAGTGGACAGACCACGCCGCCATCCTACCCCATCCTCCACCATTCTGGCATCAACCCCTGCGTGCCTGTGAATTTCGGCTCATCTACGCATCACCAGGCGCAAACCTGCCTGTTCCTTGGCCCGGAGAAACTTCGGCGGCCAAGGCGTGCACGCCTCGTCCGATGAAAAGATTTTTTCTGCTCTCTTGGTGGTCTAACCTCTATCGGCTTACAATCCCGCCCAGGTTGATATCGATGCCATCCTTGTTTCTGTCAGCGCTAGCCCTCGCCTCCACTCTTGCCCTCGCGCCCGCCGCGCTGGCCGATCCTGCTGTCTGCGATGTCCGAGGATTCGGCGCCAAGGCCGACGGCACCACCCTCGACACTGCCGCTATCCAGGCTGCCATCGACCACTGCGCACAGTCGGGCGGAGGCACCGTCCGGCTCACTGCCGGAACCTATCTTTCCGCGCCCATTGTCCTGCGCAGCAACATCACCCTGCAGCTCGACAAGGGCGCCACGCTGCTGGGCACCCCGGACCACACCGCGTATCCGGCGAAAACCGAATTCCGCGCCCCCGGGATCCAATCGCTTGTCTCCGCCACCAATGCCGACAATCTCGCCATCACCGGCGAGGGCATCATCGACGGCAATGGCGAGAGCTGGTGGGAGGAGGCGCACAAGTACAAGGACAGCGGCATCCTGGGCGCCGAGCACACCCGCCCGCGCCTGGTGGTCTTTGACCACTGCTGGCACATCCGCATCGAGGGCGTCACGATCCAGAATTCTCCGATGTGGCAGGTCGTCCCTTACTACTCGGACGACATCACGATCCGCAATGTGCATGTGCTTGCGCCGCAGCACTCGCCGAACACAGATGCCATCGATCCCTTCTCGTCGACGCATGTGGTCATCGATCACGTGGTGGCCGATGTCGGCGACGATGACATCGCTATCAAGTCCGGCGAGATTAACTCTCCCGGTCCGGACTCCCCCAGCCAGGACATCACCATTACCGACTCGACCTTTCTCCACGGCCACGGCCTGTCGATCGGCAGCGAGATCGCGGGCGGCGCGCAGCGCATCCGCGCCGAGCGCATCCATTTCGACGGCACCGACAATGGCATTCGCGTCAAAGCCAACCGCGATCGCGGCAACGACGTCAGCGATCTCGTCTTCCTCGATATCGATATGAAGCACGTGAAGAACGCCATCATCGTCAGCGAGTACTACCCCAACGTGCTGCCCGCTGCCGGCGTCGAAGTCCCGCAGCCCGTCACCCACCTGACCCCGCACTTTCACGACATTACGCTTGAAAACGTAACCGCAACAGATACAAAATCGGCAGGCGCCCTCGTCGGCCTGCCGGAGTCGCCCGTGCTCAACCTTACGTTAAAGAACGTTCACCTCTCCGCCGAGACGCCGCTCACCATCGGCTATGCCACCGTCACTGGCACAAATGTGCAGGTGGTCACACCGAAGGGACAGGGCATCGTCGAAGGCCCGGGGGCTCATGTTACGCTCCGATAGAAGGACTGCATGCCCGCACCACACGAGAACGATGAGCGTGTGGTGTGGGGATGCAGTCCGTTCCCGGGCATGGCGAAGATTGCCTCAGCCTCCGCTGCGCGGCGATAAGCTCCTTTGCTCCGCGTTCTTCACACCGGCCAACAAACGGACCCATATCCATGACCGAACCTACGATCCATAGCGCGGAAAACGATCGCACCCGGCAGGTCGTCAACCACATCCGGGCGCTGATCGAGAACGGCACGCTCAAACCCGGTGACAAGATTCCGCCGGAACGCGATCTGGCTCACTCGCTGCGCATCTCACGCGTGAGCCTTCGCGCCGGCATCGGCTACCTGGCCGCGCTCGGCGTGATGAAGATCAAGCACGGCGTCGGCACCTTTGTCGCCGATGGGCCGCCGGAGTTCGCTCAAGGGCAGCTCTCGCTCATCGGCGCGCTCCATGGTTTCCAGACGTGGCATCTCTTCGAGGCTCGCAATCTGCTCGAAAGCGGGCTGGCCGCCCTGGCCGCCGAACGCGCCAGCGAGCAGCATCATGCGGCCCTGGCCGAAGAGGTTGCCGAGATGTTCGCCTCGGTCGAGATGCCCGCCGAATACCTCATCCACGATGTGCTCTTTCATCGCATCATCGCGAAGGCCGCAGGCAATCCTATCCTCGCCGCCATCATGGAGACGGTCAGCTCGTCGATGTACGATGCCCGTCGCGATACCGTGGAGCACGCGGTCGATCTGCGTGAATCGGCGGAGATGCATCGCGAGATCTACCGCGCCATCCGCAGCCGCAAGCCAGAAGAGGCAAGCCGCCTCATGCAGAAGCATCTGGAAAATGCCCGCGCGAGCCAGGACACCGAGCGGGCCAACGGCGTGGGACGCGCACCGGCAAAAAGCCAGCCGCGGCGCGCAGCGAAATCCAGCGACAGCAAGCCAGGCAGCAAAGCCAAAGCCCCCCAGCCCTAAAGCCAGCCTAGAGCCAGATCTAAAGCCACCCCCAGGAAAGACCGAAGCCCTGCCGCTCCCATCCCGTATTCCGCCGGGATGGGAGCGCGGGTGTATCTGTCTCTCTGCCGCCCGGCCGTGCCTCCGAACATTTTCCCTGCGCTCGAACCAGTGCGAGCGCTGCCGCGCATTGTGGTCATACCAGAAGCCAAATTATCGAACCAAAAGGGAACCAATTTCCTTTCTGAATCCCACCATGCAGCGCAGCAAAGTCATACTTTCCGTAGTTGACAGTTATCGCTCCGACACCAGAGAATTCCGCCCATTCGCGACAATTGAATCCGCGATAGCTGAATTCAAAGGATGCCAGTGACATGCTCCGCAACAGCACATGCATAACGAAACTGGTAGGACCACCTACCGAGAGGTACTTGCCTAAGGTTGCTCCTTGCGCCCGCCGTGTACCCGCCTTCCGGCTCGCAGCCATTTTCCTCTGCCTGGCGCTTTCCGCCCTCGCAGCCACCGCTCAGGAGTTTCGCGGCACGATCTCCGGCATCGTCTCCGACCCGCGGGGAGCGATCGTGCCCAATGCCCAGGTGATTGCAACGGAGAACAGCACCGGCACCGCCACCCACACCACCAGCGACAAGGACGGACAGTACGTCATCCCGTTTCTGCTCCCCGGCACCTACACCATCACGGTGACGGCGCCCGGATTCCGGGACACGAAGCAGACCGGCATCAGCCTTGAAGCCCAGGGCCATCCGGTCGTGAGCCTCACGCTGCAGGTGGGCTCGGCTACGGACACCGTGGTGGTCACCGCCGCGCCTCCCCAGCTCAACCTTGCGAACGGCGCTGTGGGGCAGGTCATTTCGACGGAATCCGTCGCCACGCTGCCTCTCAACGGCCGCACACCGACAACACTGACCGAACTGGCGGCCGGCGTCATCACTACCGCTGCACCCGAGATGGTCCGCCCCTTCGATAACAACGCAGGCAATGCCTGGTCGATGGGCGGCACGCCCAACCAGGTCTCGGAAGTCCTGCTCGACGGCTCGCCCGACCTCACGCTGCTTGGCGCCCTGGCCTATGCACCCACGCAGGATTCGGTCTCCGAAGTATCCATCCGTCCCTTCGACACCGATGCCAGCTTCGGCCACACCATCGGCGGCGTCATCAACCAGGTCACCAAGAGCGGCACCAATGCCTTCCACGGTACGGCCTACGAGTTCGGACAGATCTCGGGCATCGACGCCAACACGTACTTCAACGACCGCAACAGCATCGCCACACCGGTCTTCCACTTCAACCAGTATGGCCTCACCTTTGGAGGGCCGGTCATCATTCCCAAGGCCTACAACGGCAAGGACAAGCTCTTCTTCTTCTTTGCCTGGGAAGGCTTGAAGGACAGCACCCCGACGACGACCACCACCACCGTGCCCACCGCGGCGGAAAAGGCCGGTGACTTTTCCGAGACACTGACGGGCGGCTGCAACGGCGGCACCTATACCGTGAACGCCAGCAATGTTGCCGTCTGCGACAGCACAGGCGCGAACGATGCGAACCAGCTCTACAATCCGTTCACGGCGTCCACTTCAGGCAGCAACGTCACCCGTGCGCCGATTGCGAACAACCAGCTGACCAGCGCTGTCTCCTCGTTCAATCCCATCGCACTGAACTACCTCAACTTCTATCCCTCGCCCAACGCCAAGAGCGGCGTCGGCGTCAACGGCGAAAACAACTACATCAGCGAAGCACCCGCCACGGACACCTACAACAACGAGTTCGGCCGCCTGGACTACAACCTCAACGCCCGCGACCACATCTTCTTCGACTTCCGCCACAACTACCGCACCGAAATCGAAGAGAACTATTTCGGCAACGACTCAACCGGCGAAACGCTGGTGCGCGAGAACCACGGCGCCACGCTCGATAACGTCTTCACGCTGAACCCCACCACCTTCATCGATACGCGCGTCAACTGGGTCCACTTCAACGAGGTGCATGGTTCGCAGGCGCAGAAATACACGCCGGAGAGCGTCGGCTTCCCCGGCTACATGAACACAGCCAGCAAGCTGCTCCAGCTGCCCTACATCAACTTCAATACCGGTGGCAGCTGCGGCAGCTTCACCAGCTACCAGTGCTTCGGCGATACCTCATCGGCGCTCGATCCGACAACCAGCTACCAGTTCTTTACCGACATGGTGAAGACGATCGGCAACCATTCGCTCAAGATCGGCTTTGATGGCCGCCGCTACCTGATGAGCGTGCAGAGCTTCGGCGACTCCTCGGGCAGTTTTACCTTTGCCTCAAACTTCGTCACCTCCGGCACCACCGGCGCGACCCAGACCTTCGGCGGCGATATGGCCAGCTTCATGTTCGGCCTGCCCACGGCGGGCGAGTACGACCTGGAAGCCCGCGGCGACTACTACCAGTACTACATCGGCACTTTCGTGCAGGATGACTGGCATATCAACAACCGCCTCACCCTCAACCTCGGCCTACGCTTCGACATCGATACGCCCTTCCGCGAGAAGCAGAGCCGCACCGTCAACGGCTTCAATCCGACGGCGGCCATCAACTACACCAGCACGCCAGACTTCAGCGGCGCAAGCGAGACCGTCGACGGCGAGACCTTCACCGTCTCCTCCATCAACACGCTGGGCGGCCTCACCTATCCCACCAGCGCAACGGACGGCGCCGTCTACAAGAACAACAGCGGCTTCTTCAGCCCGCGCTTCGGCTTCTCCTTCGCGGCGGATAACAAGACGGTGGTCCGCGGCGGCTTCGGCATCTTCGTGCAGCCGGAGACGCTCGCGACCCTTGCCGCCACCGGCACTTACTCCTCGACACCGCTTTCCAATCAGGAAGGCTTCAGCGCCTCGACCTCCTATGTCGCCTCGACCAATAACTACCTGACGTACGCGAACACGCTCAGCAACCCTTTCCCCAGCGGCTTCAACCAGCCGGCAGGCAAGAGCCTGGGTGCGAACACCTTCCTTGGACAGACGATCAGCTTTCTCGCGCCTTACGAACACGATCCCTACTCCGAACGCTGGAACTTCGACATACAACGCTCCGTCACACCGACCACCATGGTGGAAGCTATCTACGTCGGCAACCACTCGCTGCACCTGCCGGTAGCCTCGCACAATCTGAACGCGATGGAGGCCCAATACCTCTCCTACACGCCATATCGCAATCAGGCACTTTCCAGCGCATACGGCAAGAGCGTGACCAACCCCTTCTACGGCACGCTGGGCAGCACCAACACCACGACGCTCAACGATTCGAAGACGACGGCCTTCGGCGATCTGCTCTATCCCTATCCGCAGTTCTATGACGATTCGGTGACGGAGGAGAACATGACCATCGGCTCCTCCAACTTCGAGGACGCGATCCTGCACATCGAGCAGCGGGCCTCGCACGGCCTCACGCTCACCGCCAACTACAGCTTCTCGAAGATGATCGAAGCCGACACCTTCCTGAACGACGAAGACGCGCATCTTACCCGCCGCATCTCTCCCTTCGACCACACGCATCACTTCACCGTTGGCGGCACCTACGAGCTGCCCTTCGGGCGGGACAAGCAGTTCAACTTCGGCGGCAGCCGGCTGTGGGACCTGGTTGCAGGCGGCTTCGTCATCAACTCGATCTATCAGTTCCAGAGCGGCGCTCCCATTGAGTTCTCGGCCGACATTCCACTCGCTCCCGGTTATACGCTCCGCGACATTCACGCCAACGGGCGCAACACCTCACCTGTGGGCTCCGGCAATCCGGCCCTGAACACCAAGGCCTTCGTTACCGGCAACTCCACCAGTTGCCCCACGACCGGCTCCTGCAATGGTTCGGGCTACCTCGACGGCCAGTATGTGGACCACTACCGCACCCTGCCGCAGACCATGTCCTGGGTGCGTCAGGACGGCTACAACAACCTCGACGCTTCCATCCTGAAGAATTTCAACTTCACGCGAACCACCTACTTCCAACTGCGCTTCGAGACCTTCAACACGCTGAATCACCCGGTCTTTTCCGCGCCCTACGTCGCCAGCGCGACATCGAGCGAGTTCGGATACGTGACCGCGGTAGCCAGCAGCAGCAAACCTCGTCAGATCCAGATTGGCGGACGTATTGTCTTCTAGCGGGAATGCCTCAACAAGCTCTTGCCCCCAGGCCGCGCTCGATCGATAGGGCGCGGTAAGAAGAAAATGAGCACTTGATCGATACAACAAAACAGAAACGGCCGGGAGCAATGCTCCCGGCCGTTTACGTTTTCGTGTCGCTCTCTACGAAGCCTGTGCGGTGATCCGCCTGCGCATGAAGATGGTGGCCTGTGGGTTGTCGTTATACCGCTTGCAGCGCTTGTATTCGCGCTTCTCATAGAGCGAGATTGCAGCCTTCAGGCCGTCATGGCTATCGAGATAGATCCAGCGCAGGCCGCAGCCGCTGGCGAATTCCTCCATCGCATCGAGAAGCAGGCTCGCGATGCGATGGCCGCGCGCGGCAGGACGGACGTAGAGGCGCTTGCACTCGCCGGCCTTTGCGATCGACGGCAACTCGCGCAGGACCACGCAGCCGACGACAGCATCATCCAAATAGGCGATCCAGATGCCGGACGCGGGAGCGTCGACCAGCTTCTGCAGGTCGCCGGCCTTATCCCGCACCACGACTTCGATCGCTTCGTAATACTCGTGAAGGATGGCGACCGCTTCCGGGGTGATCTTCATCAAGCGCTCGATGCGGATCACCGGCTCCTGCGGCGGACCCAGCAAGCTTCTTACTTTGAGGAGCGATGCGACGACCGCTTCGCGATCTTTGACACTTAACTTCGCAAGCAGCGTCTCGATCTGAGCGTTCGAGCTGGCGTTGAGGCGCGCCACTGCCTTTTCTCCGGAAGCCGTAAGCGCGAGCAGCTTCTCTCTTCGATCCCGCGCGGAGGATTGCTGGCGCACGAGCCTGCGCTTTGTGAGCGATGCGAGCAGACGGCTCACATAGCCAGCGTCGAGCTCCAGCGCACTGCACAGGTCGGAGGCCCGCATGCCCGGCTGCGCCCCGATCTCGAAGAGAATACGCGCTTCCGTGAGCGCAAATTCGCCTTCAAGGTAACGCCTGCGCAAGAGCCCAAGCCTTGCCGTGTAGAAGCGATTGAATTCACGCACTGCAAAAATCTGATCCGCAAAACCGGAACTGCCCTGGCCCATAGGATCAAATTATCCGAATATAGTTGCTAAAAGCAACTATATTCCATTCATGATTCCCATCCGCAGAAACGCTCCTGGAGGATTACGTCCAGAACTGCGTCCAGCGGCGCAGGTATGGATCTGCGCCGCCGCTCGGGCTGATTACCGGGATTCGAGCGAAGAAAGACACGAGAGAACGGATGCTTGCGAGCAGTGAGTCAGGCATGAAACCTCCGGCTACGGCGAGCAGCACGCGGCTCTTGAGAACCGGAGGTTCCACGAAGAGCCACGAGGCAGAAATCACAACAAAGAAAAGCAGTGCGGGCAGGCGCGAAAAGCTACGCCGGCCAACCACTGAGGCACGTACTCTGCTGGAGTCTACCGATTTCACACCATGAAAAAAGATTGATATCTACACGAAATATGCGTGCGGTTCCGCACTTACCTTCGCGCAGGTATCTAGTGCCGTGGTCGGCTCATGTGCCAGGGACGGTCTCAACGATTTTGTCTCAGTGCTTTCTTATCCTGAGATGCGCCTCGGACGGTATTTCAGGGAGCTGCGCCTGCTGCATCGCAAAACGCAGAAGCGCGTGCGGACCGGCCAGATCCAGCTTCCTGCATATCTGCGTCCGGTTGTTCTCGATGGTGCGATAGTGCAGCGAAAGTTCCGCGCCGATCTCCTTGCTTGTTTTTCCCATTCCGATGAGGCGCAGGATGCGCTTCTCGGTAGGAGTAAGCGCGTCAAACCTCTCTTCGATACCAACCTGGTTGACGGGGGCCATGGCCGCAAGCATGAGCGTGAGGGCGGGACTGAAGTATCTGCGGCCCGATGCGACGGCATGGATCGCGTCGAGCACGGTCTCCGGCGGATCCTCTTTGAGCAAATAGCCGTTGGCTCCCACCTCGAGGGCCGCCTCAAAGAAATCGCGATCTTTGTAGAGCGTAAGAAAGATCACGCGGGTTGACTGGCCCGTCTGCCGGATGGCCCTGGCCACCTCGAAGCCGCTATGGCCGGGCATTTCCATGTCGAGCAGTGCGATGTCGGGGGCGTGTTCGATCGCGAGCGCCAGGGCCTGTTGTCCGTCCGACGCCTCTCCGACAATATGAATTCCCCTGCTCCGCTCGAGCACGGTGCGCAGGCCATCACGAACGATGGGATGGTCATCGGCGATGAGAATGCGGATCGGATCAGCCATGCTTCTCCATGTGCCGGGGTAAAACCGGAAAGGTTGCGGTAATGGTGGTTCCGGAGGGGCCCGAATCGTATGACAGCTCGCCGCCGAGCAGCTGCGCCCGCTCCGACATGCCGGTGAAACCGAAGCCCGTGCGCGGCGGCGAGCTGCTGAAGCCATGCCCGTTGTCCCGAATCATAAGGTAGACCGAGGCCGCCTCGCGCAGAATATTCACCTCGACCTCGGATGCGCCGGAGTGCTTCAACACGTTGTTAAACGACTCCTGCACGATGCGATAGAAGTTGATGCGCAGGTCCTCGACAAAGGCGTCGTCAATGTTGTCGATTTTCGTATGGACAAGCAGCACCGTGCCCTCGGCGGCATTCCGAATTGCGGCGGTAACGGCGCGCGTGAGGCCCAGGCGGTCGAGCTGAATCGGGCGAAGGTTATAGGAGATCGCACGGGTCTCCTCGATTCCAATCGCAGCCTCCTCTGTAATTCTCTCCACGAGATTCGAATGGCTCTCCAGTCCCTGAAGATGGCGGAAACCGAGGTTGCGAATGACCACGAGCCGTTGCACGATGGCATCGTGCAGCTCCGAGGCGATGCGCTTGCGTTCGTATTCCTGCGACGCGATGAGCTGCCCGGCGAAGAGCCGCTGGGCGCGCTCGCGCTCCCGGGCGCGTTTGGCGCGGCGCAGCCAAAGGCTTGCCGGTATTGCAGCGATGCACAGAACAACGAGGCCACGAAACCATAACGTCTGGAAATAGCGTGCGCGCACGACAACGTCCACGCTTGTGCCTCTCCTATTCCACACGCCGTCGCTGTTCGCTGCGATGACCTGAAACCGATACCGGCCCGGCGGCAGGTGCGAGTAGTAAGCACTGCGGCGTGTACCCGCGTCGACCCAGTCGGAGTCGAGGCCCTGGAGGCGATAACGGAAATGAATCTGCGCGGAATCGATGAGGCTCAGCGCGGTGTAGTCGATCGTAAGATTTTCCGCTCCGGGCCGTAGAAGGATAGGACCGGAGCCCGCGACATCGAGATGATCGATCGCATAGGACTCAATTGCCACGCCGGGAGGACGCGGGTTCTGATGCATCGCAGCCGGATCCATCACGGCCACACCTTCCTGCGTGGGAAACCAGAGGCGGCCATCTGTCGTGCGTACACCTGCCGGCGAGACGCCGCCATTGCACTCGACATTCAGCAGGCCATCGGCGCGGCCATAGGCAATGGAAGTGACACTGCTTCGCTTCCCCTCCGCAAAGTCACTCAGGTCGCGACGCGCCACACGGTAGATGCCGCGATTGCAGCTGAACCAGAGATTGTGCTCACCGTCTTCGAGGATCGCGAAGGCGCCATTGTCGAAGAGCCCATCCTTGCGGGTGATGCTGCGGATATGGCCGTCGGCCATCCTGCCGATCCCGCCGTCATATGTGCCGATCCACAGAACGTTTTCACCGTCGAGATAGAGGCTACGGATGTTGTTACTGGGCAGACCGTCGCGCTCAGTCCATCGCGTGAAATGGCCGTTGCGCATGCGCGTCAGGCCGCCGTAGCCTGCAATCCAGAGATCACCGTCCGGCGCTTCGACGATTGCACGCACATCGTCGGATGCCAGGCCATCGTGAGCGGTATACACAGCCTGCTTCCCGCCGGCGATAGCGACCAGGCCCGCGGTCGTACCCACCCAGAGCGTGCCGCGGCTGTCTTCACGAATCACCTGCACGGTGTAGTCGTGTTGCAGAGGGAGTGGATACCGGACGAAGCGATCTCCCTGCAGCTGCGAGAGCGCGCCCTGGGAGCCGGCCCAGATGTGCTGAGCGCGATCCTCGTAGAGAGAGGTTACGAGGAGATCGTGCAGGCCATCTGCAAAGGTGTAAGTGCGCACCCCTTTCCCATTCATGCGGCTGATGCCGAGCTCCCAGACGCCAAACCACATCTGCCCGGTGTGATCCTGCAGGAGCGGATAGATGTTATCCCCGGGCAGGCCCTGCGCAGTGGAGAGCACGCGGATGGATTGCGGATGCAGTTCGAAGAGGCCCTGGCCTTCTGTCCCGATCCATAGATTCTGCTCGCGATCTTCGAACCAGACGAGAAGCGGCATCTCCTCGGTGTGACCGGAGGCGGAGTAGATGAGCGTGCGGCTCAGCCGTTTTCCGACTTTGTAGGTCCAGAGGCGCCTCTGGCGATCATGAAATCCGCCTGCCTGTTCCTCCTGGGCAGACACCTCCCGGCCGCCGCCAGAAGTGAGCCTGAAACGCCTGCCAGTTACGAGCTCGACCCACACCACGCCATCCTCATCGATAGCCGCGCTCCATATGCTCGATAGATCGCTCTTCCCGAGTTCGCGCGGCAGAGGATAGGTGGCGAACTTTCCGCGCACAAAGCAGACCAGGCTTCTGCCCTTCACGGCCCAGAAGCCCGCCGTATCCCAGCGCAGACCATGATAGGCAGGATGCCCAAATGGATCGTGTATCGGCACAAACCTGTTCAGCGCGGGAGACCATTTCTCGATACCGTGCGAGGTCAGATCCCAGAGGTTTCCCTGCTCGTCCGTAGTGATCGAGAGAACATCCTTCTGATACGTCACGAATTTGCCGTCGTGATACCTCGTCAGCGCGTGCGCTTCCGACGCATTCAGCCAGAGGTCGCCGTTCGCGGACGTCCGCATGGAGCCAAAGCGATTGCTGGTCATGCCGGAAGTACTACTCTTATCAAATATGGTGAAGCGCACACCGTCGAAGCGCGCGAGGCCGTTCAGCGTGGCGATCCATAGATAGCCATCGGCCGTTTGTGCAATGCCACGCACAATGTTCTGCGGGAGGCCGCTCTCCGCTGTCCAGTTTGTAGACCGGTACTGCGCAGCAGCGGGAAGCGCTACCGCCAACATGCAGACATACAGAAGCAGCCGGAAGAAACGTCGAATCCGGCCCAAGCAACCGAATGCCCGCACCCTAGAAACAGCTTTGCCCATCATCGTGAAACCTGCAAAAGGACTTAGCCCGGCGATAACACGCCGATTACCCTATCGTTCCCTGAAAGCTTAACAGTTTGGCCGCAGCCGCCTTATTGCCGTGCCCATGGCTGAGAGCGGCGTCCTCACCCGCTTTGCCGGTGAAGTCTTCGGATCGGCAGCGGCCGTTGACATGCCGGACGACGTGTCCAGGCCGAGGCTGGCGCTACTCAACGAGGCCACAACCACGAGGCTACTCAGCGAGCCGCCGAGCATGTTAAACATCCTGCGCCCATCGCAAAGCCCGGAAACGGAAGACTCCGATTCCGGGCAAAAAGAAAGCCGCGAGGCGTGTAGGCCTCGCGGTCGGGAAAGTTCCCCGCTCAGATGAATGGGTTAGAAGTTGTACTTGAGTGAGAGCTCGAAGATACGCGCATAGGCCGCGCCGGAGTAGGGCGACTTCTGGTTCTCGGTGCCCCAGGTATTTTCCGCGATGCCGAGCAGCGAGCTGTTGGTGTAGAAGCTCTTTGCGCCATCCTGCGTGCCGTACTTCAGCGTGACGAGGTTGGTGCCGCTCAGCCCCCATAGCGAGTGGTTCATGAAGTCGAAGGCCGAGGCCCGAAACTCCACGTTCTGGCTTTCCGTGACCTTGAAGGTCTTGTAGGCCGTCAGATCCGAATCCGTGTAGTACGGACCGCTGAGGTACGGATGCAGCTGACGCTCGCCCAGCTGTCCCACCGCCGGAGCGCTGAAGCAGGAGAGGTTGATCAGCTGGTGCGAAGCCAGGTTGCTCTTCGGGTTGCAGGTGGTGATCGGCATGATCAGGTTGGCGTCCGTGCCGTAGTAGGTACGCGAGGTGATGGCCTCGACGTTGTTCCCCGAGGCATCCTGCGACTCGATGCTCAGGCCCAGGTTCTGCGACGAGTTCGACTGCAGGTTGCCGCCGCCCTGGATGGTCGTGATGCCGGAGAGCGTCCAGCCATTCACCACTTCTCCGACCACCTTATTGCCGTGGAACACATCACCAAAGCTATAGGCGTAGGACGAGTTGAAGACCTGCGGACGATCGATGGCGAGGATGCCATAGTTGCCGTGCACATTGAAGGCGTCGAGCGTGCTGCCGATGATGCCCAGCGACTTCGACCAGGTGTAGTTGAAGTTGTAGGAGAAGTGGCCAGCCTGCTTCATCCACGAAACCTGCAGACCGTGATAGTTCGAGTAGCCGGTGTGCTCGCGCACGGTGACGGCGTTGGTGCCGTAACCGTAGCAGCTGCCGCCGGTGGTGCAGCCCGAGTACGGATAGTAATCGGCCAGCGAGTAGGTCGAGGTGTTATCCGGATCGGACGGAGCCGCGGCGCCGGTCACCGGATCGGTCTTGTAGAGGCCGCCCACAGAGATCTTGTTCTGGTTGGAGAACTCGGTGCCGCCGATGCCCGAGCCATCGCTCTCACCGCTCATCAGCAGGTGATGCGTGCTGTTGCCGACGTAGGCCACTTCGAGCAGCGAGCGGAAGGGCAGCTTCCGGTCGATCGTGAGGTTCCAGGCATAGGTTGTCGGAATCTGGTAGTCGTTGTAATCGGCCGCGCTGATGGTGCCGGCGGGGCTCGGATAGCCGGTTGAGGACTGTTCGCCGATCTGCGAGAGCGTGATGTTCTGACCGCTCGGCGAGGTATAGGTCTGTACGTTCTGCGAGGTGGTCAGGTCGCCCGAGTAATCGTTGAACTGGTCGTTCCAGGCGAACTCGCCCCAGCCGCCACGAATGATCGTGTCGCCGTTGCCCTGCGCGTCATAGGAGAAGCCGACACGCGGCGAGGTGTAGGCAATCCGCGTCGGCGAGCCGCCGTTCGGAATGCCGGGGTCGATACCGCGCCAGCGAACGCCAGGGTACTCGTTCACCATTGCGCCAGCAGCCTTGTTCGCGGCCACGTCGGCGGCATACTGCTGCGGCAGCCACACGGCGAGTCCGAGTCCCTGACGGTCATACCAGCGGCCGATGTGATCGAAGCGCAGACCGACGTTGACCGTGAGGCGGGGGCTGGCCTGCCAGTTGTCGAGCGCATAGGCCGAGGTGGTGCGATAGGCCATATCCTGCACGGGCAGAGCGCTGGCCTGCGAGAAGTAGTCCGCGATACCCATGACCAGGTTCGCCGTGGGGTTGTAGGAGCCGATCTCCGTGCCGGATGCGACCTTGGTGCCGGTCACCTCGTTCGGCAGCGGCTGCGCGGCAAAGCCCAGCTCGCCGTTGGAGAAGGCGTAAGTTCCCTGCTGATTGCCGGCCAGCGCGGTAAAGGCGCCGAACTTGAAGGTATGCGAGCGCCAAACCTTCGTGATGTTATCCGCGAACGAGGGGATCTGCTTCTTCGAAGCGTAGTTGTTGCTGGCGCCGAAGATATCCGCCTGGGTGATGTTGGGGAAGGTCTGCGCGCCGGCCGCTTCCACCGAGGGCACGGTCAGCGAAGCCGAACCATAGACCGTCGCATAGGGGTAGCCGAGCGCCGACTTGTAGATGGCGGGCAGATCGGAAGCGCTGGTGCCACCGTTGAAGTAACCCCAGCCGAAGACGAATTCGTTGGTCAGCGTGGGCGAGAGGATGTTCACCATGTTCGCGGTGAAAACGCGGGAGATCGAGGGCTGGTCCATCTCGCCGCCGGGATAGGCCACGGTGTAGGACGGGTTGTAGTAGAGCTGACCCAGGGTTACGTACGTCGTCTTACCGGTCTGGTAGGTGAAGTAGACCTTGTTGTTCTGGTTCAGGTTGTAGTCGACGCGTGCGCGCCACACATAGCCGTTCTGGTTGGTGGAGATGTCCTTGACGTAGTTGTAGCCGCCGGGCGTGGAGCTGGGGTTCGCATTCGCCGCCGGAAACTCCTTCATCAGGGCCGCAGCACCGGCATCGAGGTACTGCGAAGGAATCACGCCGCCGGTGATGGCCGTGCCGTCCGGAGCCACGGCGCCGGTCAGGTTGTTGCACCAGTTGGTGGCGTTCGAGGTAAAGCCGGTGGGGCAGAGCGCGCTGTTGCCTTCGCCGCTCGAAGTGAAGTTACCGGCTTCCATGCCGGCGCTGGGGACATACGATTCCAGGGGCGTTGCCGCGGGAAGCGTCTGCTTGTAGTACTCGTAACCGAACCAGAAGAGCAGCTTGTTGTTCTTGTTGAAGTCGGTGCCCGGAATCTTCACCGGTCCGCCGATATTGCCGCCCGGATAGTAGTACTGGCCGTCTTCCTTCGGAGTGCCCTGGTAGTTATTGAGCCAGGTGTTCGAGTTCAGCGCCTGGTTGCGGGCGTAGAAGTAGCCTTCGCCGTGGAATTTGTCGCCGCCGGCCTTGCTGGTGGAGTTGATCACGACCGGGCCATTCGGCACGTCGGCCGCGAAGGAGCTCTGCACCTTCACTTCGGCCGTCATGTCCGGGTTCGGCACCGCGATCGAGTAGCAGGCGCAGCCCGGATCGATGATGTTCGCGCCGTCCAGGAAGAAGGAGGTGCCGCCGCGATACGGCGCGCCGCTCGGCGAGTAACCCACACCCACGGTGCTGCCCGTCGGAGCTTCGGCCGAGAAGTCGACCGAGCTGCCGCCGGAGACGCCGTTCGGCACTGCCGTGACACCGGGCAGAACCTTCAGCAACTCCGAGATGTTGCGGCCTTCGAGCGAAAGCTTCTCGAGATCCTTGCTGCTCAGCACCGCCGAGCGCTCGCCCGAGTCGGTAGGCACGATCTGCGCCGCGTCGGCCGAGACCGTCACCGTGCTGCTTTGCGTGCCGATCGCCAGTGCAATGCCGGCAACCTCGCGCGTATCGCCCGAGTTCATCGTGATGCCGGTCTGCTTATAAGGTGCGAAGCCCTTGGCGTTGATGATGACGTTGTAGCTGCCGGACGGCACAGCGGCAAAGCCGAAGTAGCCGGTGCTGTTGCTCACAGTGCTGCGCACGTCACCGGTGGTGTCGTTCTGCAGCGAGACCTGCGCGTCGGGCACGACTGCTCCCGAGGTATCGCGCACGGTGCCGGAGAGGCTGCCTGCTGTGATCTGTGCAAAGCCGCTTACCGAGCCTACACAGGCAAAAAGTACGAGAAAAATTCCGGCGAGCCAGCTCGGCCGGAATGATTGCGTTGCTGACCATCGGGATTGAGATGGCGTCATCTGACTGTCCTCCAGAAATCGATTACTGCGCTTGCTCCTACTGCGTTGGTAGTTGCAATCCGTTTGCGGGCTGATCCGCAGGCGAAACGGCGTGTCCGTCGCTAAAACGCTTTATTCATGAAACGAAATCCATCCTCATCCGGCCTTCTTTTCTGCGTATCTCTGAAACGCTGGTTGGGTTCCCGGTGGGTGGGCGTCAGGCTGCCGACGAAGCGCCATGGGCTGCTGAAGACATGGGGCCGCGGAGCTTCCAGACCGGGGTCAAGGCGAGTGTTTTGTTGCCGTTGCGATGGAGCATCCTGCCACTTCGGGTAAAACGTTTTAGCTAACGGGATACCAAGCTAGCGAAAGGGGGATTCGGTTGTCAACTGCGCATTTTTCGGCATTTTTCGCCCGGCCCGCGCAGCCGGTTTTCCACGTGAGGGAACGAGGCTTTTCGCAGACCTCGCGGGCTTTGCCCTGCACGCGGACCGGAGCCGGGAAAGACCGCACGGGGCGATGGAAGAATCGGTTATTCTGGCTCAGCTGCAGTACTCACTCCACGCTGGTTCGGGAACGCTGATGGATGCTGTGGTAGACCAGAAGGACCGTCGTTACGCGGCGCTGCTTCATGGACGCAACCTGCGGTTTCCCGAAAGCCCGGAGGTCGCGCCCGGCAGCATCGTGCTCTGCAGCTCGGCGACTGATGTCCGGCACGCGCTGCAGGAGGCCGTCTCGCGCGGCCTGCGCCCGACGGTGCGCTCCGGCGGCCACTGCTACGAAAACTTCTCGGCTACCAATCCCGGCGGCGTGCTGCTCGATATCTCCCTACTGAACCGCGTGAGCGTGGATGCCGCCAGCAAGCACTGCCGCGTGGAACCCGGCGCCGTGCTCGGCGATGTTTACCAGGCCCTTTATAAGCGTGCCGGCGTGACCCTGCCCGCCGGCAGCTGTTACACCGTGGGCGCGGGCGGCCATATCTCCGGCGGAGGCTACGGGCTGCTCTCGCGCCTGCACGGACTCAGCTCCGACTGGCTCACTGCCGTCGATATCCTCACCGTCGACAACTCCGGCACGGTGAAGGAGCGGCACGTCAACCAAAAGTCCGATCCCGATCTCTTTCGCGCCTGTCGCGGCGCAGGCTCGGCGGGATTTGGCATCATTACTTCCTACTATTTCGAACAGCTCCCCACTGCACCGCGCGAGGTCATCGAGTTCGGCGTCGGCTTTCCCTGGGAGACGATGAGCGAGGAGCAGTTCACCGACCTGTTGACCACCTTCGGCGATTACTGGGCCACGCGGGGCCGCGATCCCGACACCTGGGGCCTCTTCGCCATCCTCACCGTGGGCGCGCGCAAACCGCGCGGACGGCTGGGCATGTACATCCAGTTCTGCCAGCCCAACGGCTCGGCGCAGGATCTTTACGTGCTCCATGAGTTCCTGGACCGCTTCGACAAGTTCGGGCCATCCTACGGCGGACGTGGAGGAGCTCCTGCGAAACCTCACAGCGATCCGCTGATCCATGCACGCAAGCCCTGGCTGGTTGCGGCCACGAGCGACCACAGCGGCGGCGGACAGATTCGCGGCAAGTTCAAATCCGCCTATATGAAGCGCAGCGTCACGCCGCAGGAGGCGCAGACCATCTACCGCTTCTATTCAGGAGACAGTGTTACCGCGCAAGCATCGGTCGTCGCATTCGACTCCTATGGAGGAGCCGTTAACCGCCCTGAGCTTCTCGGTGAAACGGCCATTGCGCAGCGCAGCTCGATCATGAAGCTGCAATGGCAGTGTTACTGGCAGGATGCGAGCGATGATCCGCAATATCTGCGCGAGCTGGATGCCTTTTACACCGCGCTCTACAGCGGCAGCCACGTGGATGCCGACCACCAGGGCACTCCCTGGGGCGATGGCTACGAAGGCTGTTACATGAACTATCCCGACGCCGACATGCTGCGCTATGCCTACTGGCCCAGCCTCTATTACGGACGCGGCGACCTCTACGCCTTCCTCCAGCAGGTCAAGCACAGCTACGATCCGAACAACATCTTCCACCACGCCATGAGCGTGCGTCCGCTGCAGGGGACATAGATGAAGCGCCGGGAGACATCGCCGCAGCTCAGCCGCCGGGACTTCCTCGGCGGCGCGCTGCTGGCAGGCGCCGCGGCGACGATGCCGGATCTCCCGGCTTTTACGCGCGCGGTGAAGAGCCAGCCGGCATGGCTTCACCTGGCGCACGGCGGGAGCATCCATACCTTCACTGCGGACGCAGGCAGCCTGCGATTCCTGGGCGCAACGCCGATCGAGGACTTCGCCGCGTTTGCGACGCATCCGAAGCTGCCAATTCTCTACGTAGCCCGCGACTGCGCGCAGTGGGAGCACCTGCCGCGTGGCGTTGTTTCGACTTACGCGGTCGACAGCGGCACGCAGCCCTTGCGCCTCATCGCGCAGACACCGATGGCGCTCTCGTCCACCGGACCGCGCTCGCTTGCAGTCTCCGCATGCGGAGGCTCGCTGCTCGTCGCCTCGTCTACCGGCCGTGCATGGAATGCGCTGGCGCTGGACGCGAGCGGAGTGCCTGGGCCTGTCGCCGTCACGCGCAAGGACGCGGGCGCAGCTCCGCATGGCGTTCTCTTCTCTCCTCGAGAGGCGCTCGCAGCAGGCGTCGATCCTGAGCGTGAACGACTTACTCTTTTGCAACCCGCATCCGGCGGATTGAACATTCTCGCGCGCATCGATGCGCCGCATGGACTGGCAGCAATGACACCCGCGTGGACACGCGATGGAAGATATCTGATTGCAGCGGACAGGAACGGCGCTTCCCTCTCGACCTATGCCGTCGACGCATCCTCGCAGTGCATCGAACACCTGCACAGCATCGCGATGGAGACACCGGTGCAATCGGTGCTCATGCACACTGCAGATGGAGTGCTTACCCTGCGCACGGAAGAGCGCGGCAGTGTGCTTGAGTTGTGGCGGGTAACAGCCGGAGGTCTTCAGCGCGAGAGCAGCCGCGCCATCCCTGAGCGCGCTCTCTCCATGGCAGCCTCATCGCAGGAAGATGGAATGCTCTGGCTTGCAACCGAAGACCGGCTCCTCTGCCTGCCTTCTCTGCATGACGCAGAGATCCACTCTGCGCGCGTATCTCTGAAAAGCCGCACTGCGCGAGTGAGCCTCGCGCACCAGCCGATGCTGTCTTAGGTCTGCGTCTCCACTACAATCTGGCGGTAGGCGCGGGCAATCTCCGTAATCCGATCAGGCCTGCCCTGCGCGAGCGCGTTCGGATCGCACAGGTCCGCTCCCACGCCGAGCGCGATCGCACCGGCTGCAAGGAAATCCTTCGCCGTGGTCAACGACACGCCGCCTGTCGGAATCAGCTGGATCTGCGGAAAGGGCGCCTTGATGCTCTTCAGATACGACGCGCCGCCCATGGCCGAGGCGGGGAAGACCTTGATCACATCGCCGCCAGCCTGCCACGCCGTCAGAATCTCGGTCGGCGTCAACGCACCGGGGAAGATCAGCACATTCGCTTTGAGGCAGGTCTCAATCGTTGCGATGTTCAGCGCCGGGCTCACGATGAACTGCGCGCCCTCATCGATGCAGGCCTGCGCTGTCTCCGGGTTGAGTACGGTGCCCGCGCCCACCAGCAGCTCCGGCCGCTCTTTTCTGAGCTGCGCAATGATTTCGATCGCACCCGGCACCGTCATCGTGACTTCGAGAATGTCGATACCGCCCGCGACGATGGCCTCGGCCAGCTGCATCCCCAGCGACTGCGACGGCGCCCGCAGCACGGGCACAATGCCTGTCTGCCGGATGCGCGTGAGTAGTTCTTCCTTGTGCATCTGAACCTCGTCTTCCTAGAGCCTGTTATGCCTTTTGGCGCGGTCGTCGCTGGGAGCCAATTTTTCTGAGATCGAGGAGCGCGTCGAGACGGATATTGAACCTATCCGAGCGGCGCGCGACGAAGAGATCGGAGAAATTGGCCCCAGCCCTCCGGGTTGCGGGGCAAATCGGGCCATACTTCGTTGTCGTCCTCGCCTTGGAATCGCCAAAGCCTTCGTCCTCCGCCTCGTCTGGCCCGATTTGCCCACGCAACGACAGCCACGCGAAAAGGCATAACAGGCTCTAGTCTCTTTATCGCTGGACGTGCGCGCCTGCACCCGCCATCAGGTTCATCACTTCCTTCAGCGTTGCGAACGAGTTGTCTCCGGGAGTCGTCATCACCAACGCGCCGTGCGCCAGCCCGCACTCGAGCGACCACTCCAGATCGCGCCCCTCCAGCAACCCATACACAAAACCGGATGCGAAGGCATCCCCACTGCCCACACGATCCAGCACCTCGAGGTCGGGGATCGCCGTCGCGCTGTAGAGCTGCCCCTCCGCGCCGGCAAAGGCCTTCCAGTCGTTGCGATTCGCACTCGGCGTGCTGCGCACCGCCATGGTGATGACCTGCAGGTTCGGCGCATCCTGCTTCAGGCGCTCGGCCATTGCAGCGAAGCTCGCCTCGTCATAATGCGGCGGCTTCGTCGCGCCACTCGCTGCATCGACAAGGAAGTCTTCCTCATGCCCGAAGAGCACATCGATATACGGCAGCAGCTCACGATTGGCAGCCGCAGCTGCGCCGCGTCCACCGCGTGACTTCCACAGCGAAGGCCGGTAGTTGCAGTCGTAAGAAATGATCGTGCCATGCCTGCGTGCCGCTTCCATCGCCGCGCGCGCCACGTGAGGCAGCTGCTCGGCAAGCGCGCAAAAGATGCCGCCGGTATGAAACCAGCGCACTCCTTCCACGCCGAAGATACTTTCCCAGTCGATCTCTTCCAGCTGCAGCTGCGAGATCGCCGTGTGTCCGCGGTCCATCATGCCCAGCGCATTGCGGATGCCGAAGCCACGCTCGAGAAAGTAAATGCCGTTGCGCGAGGTCTTGCCGACGCCGTCGTCCTCGCGCCACAACACATGTGAAACATCCACGCCACCGGAGAGGATGAGGTTTTCGGCCAGACGACCCAAAGGATTATCGACAAGCGCCGTCACGATCGAAGCGCGCTGCCGGAAGCAGCGGCTCAAGCCGCGCGCAACGTTGTATTCGCCGCCGCCCTCCCATACCTGGAAGCTGCGGGCCTGCGTGATCCGCTGCTCGCCGGGATCGAAGCGCAGCATCACTTCACCGAGCGAGAGAACATCCCAGCGGCATGCAGCCGCGTCCTTGATGCGAAGAGAAAACGAGGGAGAAGAGGCACTCATCATGAAGGATCGTTGTCACGCGCCAAAGAAGGTGCTGTGGCATTTCCCACAGCACCTTCTCTTTATGACCTTGCCTGAAACGCTAACACAGACACATGACGTCAGGCTTTAGAAGAACAGCTTGCCCGATAGCTCCAGCACGCGCGCGCCGCTGAAGCTGCCCGGCACACTCTGCACGCTCGTGATCTGACCGAAGCCCGAAGGTACGGTGAGGCACGAATTGGTCGCGCAGGCCCCGCTGGTGCTGATACCGAGACCGCTCGAAGTGGGGTTCGCGCCGCTCGGGTGGTTGAAGAGGTTGAAGGCTTCCGCGCGGAACTGGAAGGACGCATCCCGCCACGTGGGGAAATCCTTGAAGACCGCCAGGTTCTCATACTGAAAGCCGGGCCCGATGAGGCTGTTGCGATGAATATTGCCATAGCCCACGAGCTTGTCAGAGTAATTGACGGCGGGGATATAGGCCGACGTATCGATACACGAGTTCGTATTGCCGGAGAGTCCGGAGTACGCGCTCTTCAGGCTGCAGCCTGCCTTCTCCCTGTGTGACCACGAGGGACGCTCGGTGCCCTGATCGACGCCAGCAGCGGTAAGGCTGCTCGACATGGAAACGGTGTACGGCGTGCCCGACTGTACATTGATGAGCGTGCTGAGATGCCAGCCTCCTGCCGTTTCACGCACCAGAAGGTTCGAAGTTACGAAGGTAGGCAGGCTGTATTCGGCCACCGCGACAAAGCGGTTGCGAATATCCCAGTTGGCGTTGCCGTAGTCCGCGCCGATGTTGTACTGCTGCGAGGTGGTGCCACCATTGTTGGAATCAGCCGAGAGATCGAGATCGTGCGACCACGTGTAGCTGACCTGCCCGGAAAGATGATGGAAGGGCCGCTGCCGCAGGACGGCGGTCATCGCGTTGTAGTGCGAGTACTCGTCTTCCTGGAAAGTACGGATGGAGCCAAAGAGCTGGTTAGGGCGCTGCGCGTTGAGCGATTCGATTGCCGTGCTTACCGGGTGCAGAGGCTCGTTGTTGTAGAAGCTGCGATCGAGATGCAGCGAGTGCGAGCCGAGATACTGAATCTCAAACGCAGCGCCATTCCACAGGTTCTGGCCCACCGTCGCATTCCACTGGTAGGAGCGCTGCGTCTTAAGGTCCGGCTGCGGCGTGTACGCGGCCACATAGGTACCAGCCACGCCTGCAACCGGCGAAGCTGTGCCCGAGGCTGAGGTGGGATTGTCGAGCGTAAGCGCATCGGCAGCGCTGGTGGTATAGCTGACCGCCGCCGCAAACGGATAGTTTGAGGTCAGCAACGTATAGGTATTCAGCTGGTTCGGGTTATAGAACATGCCGAATCCGCCGCGAAATACAGTTCTATCTGTAATGCGATAGTTCAATCCGAAGCGCGGGCCGAAGTTATCGAGCTGCGCCGAGGAAAACTTAAATCCCGGCGTCGGAGTGTAATTTGCGCCCAGCGTCGCGCCGGATGTGGGGATAAGTGCGGTCTGCGCATCGTTCAGCTCACGGCCGTAACCATTAAGACTGTACGGTGCGGTCGGCAGATCGTAGCGGAAGCCCAAGTTAAGCGTGAGGCGCTGCGATGCCTGCCAGTTGTCGAGAAGGAAGAAACCGTCGCGCCATTCGCCTACCGATCCCTTGATCGTATCGATGGGCGTAGTGTCATTGTTGATGTAACCGAGCACGAAGTCCGCAGCCGAATAACCCGAACTGGTCAGCGGCCCGGCGCAATCGCCCGTCGTCGCATTCGGCGTGCAGCTGGTGGCGCTGAAGGTGATCGCGCCCAGCGGGTTATTGGTTGCCTCGCGACCCAGCGTCAGGCGGCGAAGCTCCGCACCGGCCATGATGTTGTGACGGCCGTGCGTCCAGCTCAGCTGCTCGTAGAGATCGTAGGTGCGATCGTCCTGAAACCAGTTACTGCCCGCATTGCCGACGCCCTGAAAGTTATCGATGCTAACTACCGGCACACCCGGGTTATTATAAAGCGTGTCGGCATCGAAGCCGGGAATTCCGAGGCTGGTGCCTGCATTCGTCTGGCCGGTTTCGTACCAGTAATTCAGGTTGTCGGCGAGGACCTTATTCACACCGAGATAGATATCGTTCACCAGATTCGGCGTGATGATATGCGTATAGCCGATGGCAAAGTTACGGATATGCGATGGCACGAATGAGGCATTGGCAGGATAGGGTGTGCCCGCGGTTGCGTTCAGGTTCTCCCAGTAATAGCGGAAGAAGAGTTTCACCTTCTCGCCGATGTTCTCATCAATGCGATCGATGGACTGCTTGATGATGAGATCGCTGGGATAAGAGGTGTTCAGGTTATTCGCATAGCCGGAGAGGTTCGGCGCGACCATGTACTTCTCGTAGTTCCTGGCGATTTGCGCGGCCGAGGTATTCAGTTCGCTCGACGGAATCTGGTTATTCGCATAGGGTGCGCCGGTGGAGGGATCGTAGATCTGCGTGCCACTGGTACAGGCGCCAGCCGCGTTGAAGCTGCTGCAGATGGCAGAGAAGTCTCCGCCCTCCATCGCAGGTGTAATCGACGAGACGGTGCTGTTCGACTGGCCGATCTGGCGCATCTCCTCATACGAGCCGAAGAAGAAGGTCTTATTGCGGCCGTCATACAACTTGGGCAGAAATACCGGCCCACCGAGATTGATACCGAACTGATTGAAGTGCAACACGGGTTTTGATGAAGTGGAGCTCGGCTTATAGGTAAAAGGCAGCGCATTCAGCGCCGTGTTCTCTACGTAGTCATACGCTGCGCCGTGCAGTTGATTGGTGCCGTTCTTGGTCGTCATGTTCACGTGGACACCAAGATACGAACCATATTGCGCCGAGTAATTGCCGGTGAGCACCTGCACTGCCGAGATGGTATCCGCGGGCGGATGCGCCGGCGTGGTCGTGATGAGGTTGTTCATGATGGAGACGCCATCGAGCGTGAGGCTGTTCTGGATTTCGCGCTGACCGCCGCCTTCGATGTCTTCCCCCGGAGGGTTGCCGCTGTACGAGGTCTTCGAGCCGATGAAAACATTCGACGAGGCCGAGGCGACATCGAGCGCATTGTGCGAACTGAGCGGAATCTCTTCGATCGTCTTCTGGCTGAAGGTCTCGGCGAGTGTAGCATCGTCGGTGATCAGCGGCGGCGTCGAGGCGCTTACCTCGACCGTCGTCTGCTCCGAGCCCACAGTGAGCGCAACATCGGCACGCGACGCGAGATCGATCGTGACAATGACGCCTTTCTTCACGTAGCTCGAGAAGCCTTTCTGCTGCACGCTGATGTCATATGTACCGGGCTGGATGAAGGTGATGGCGTAATAGCCCTGCCCGTTTGTCGTCGCCTGCGCGTGTACTCTGGTCTGCTCTTCGGTGGCAACCACGGTTGCGCCCGCAATGACGTTGCCGGACGGATCGGAGACGGTGCCAACAATGGAGGTATTGTTGGCGATCTGGGCATTCGTCCTCAACAGCCCGGATAACAGGAACACGCAACACAACAGAAATGCCTTTTTCAAGCTGGTCTCCTCATCAACACGCAAAGATGTGCCACTGGCCCTGCTAGGAAAGCTCCAGGTGCTTTGCCGACGAATCTGGCCGGAGAGAAGGCGGGGACGAACTTGGCCGCCGGCCGGACAAATGCAAACTGGGGAACTGAATTGTTCCGATTGGATTACAGAGCCGGTGTCTTGTCATGAGGCTGTTGCCATGGCCCCGCGTAGGCCAAAAGGCCTAGCAGAGCGCGCATAAAAAAGAAACGGGGTGCAGCACACGGCTGCACCCCCGCCTGGAAAGCGCTCACAAACGATGAACGTGTTACGGATTTTTCGGATCTACTGCCGGGAAGCTCCCCGCCGGCGTCGACGGCGGATACTTTTGTCCCGTCTGCGCGGGATAGAGGCGCTCACCAAAGGTCGTCCAGTGAGAGGCCAAACGCGGATCGGAAGTATGCTTCGATGCGTTCCACGGATCGGCAGTGATGCCCTCGTAGTCGTAGACCACTTTGCCGTCCTTGATCGTCAACTCGCATTGCAGCCGCTTTGTACCGATCATCTTCGTGTTGTACATATCCTCGAAGCCGAACTGCCCCTCGTGCAGTGAGAGCACGGCCACATCTGCGATGGAGCCGGCAGTGAGATTGCCGAGTTCGTCATGATGGATCTCGTGCGCGGGGTTCACGGTCATCTGCACGATCACATCGTGCACTGACTCCCCGATCGCCATCATCTTACCTGCGACATTCAGCATGTCCTTCATCGCAGCGTTCATCGAGTCGATGTGCAGGTCGGTCGAAATCGAGTCGGGCTTATAACCGGATCGCACGATCGGCGTCGCAACACTCCAGGCGAAGCTGCCGCCGCCATGGCCGACATCGCAGTAGATGCCGCGCTTACGCATCAGCAGCAGCGCATCGCTGGGGCCGCCGGTCTCGGGATTCTGTTCTCCGCGCAGGCCAGAGTAGCAGTGGGTGTAGATATCGCCCGGCTTGAGGTGTTCGGCCACGAGGTTATACAGCGGCCGCTCCGGGCGGTTCGTGCCGTAGTCGATCATCACCGGGATACCGCCCGCAATCTTCGATGCAATCTCGGCCTGGTCATACGGCTTCCACTCAGGTCCGGCAAAGTGCGCACTCTTGATGCCGACAACCAGGCCGGGATACTCCTTGGCCTTCGCACCAGTCAGCTCGCCATTCATATCGTCGAGATTGTTTTCGACCAGCGTGCCTCGCATGCCTGAGCCAACAATGTTTAACTCCGCAAGCACCCGCGTCTTCGAGCGGTCGATGACACGCGCCTTGAAGTCGTCGAAGTCACGCCATCCGCTGCTGCCTGCATCGACCACGGTGGTCACGCCGGTACGGAAGGTGAAACCGTCGGGATAGACCGAGTTATCCCCGGCATAGGAACCTTTTTCGCCAGTGCCTGCGTAGACATGGACGTGGATATCGATGAGACCCGGCGTGACGTAGAGCCCCTTCACATCGACCACCTTCAGTGCTTTCTTCGGATCGAGATGCACGCCGACGTCGGCGATCTTCCCGTCTTTAATGGCGACATCGCGCAGTCCGTCGATGTGATTTTTTCCATCGATTACGTGACCGCCCACCAGCAGCAGGTCATACGGCAGCGGGTTCGACGGCACAGGCGCATGCGGCTTCGCAGGCGGCTCCGCGGCCACCGACGGCGGCGCGAGCACGGGAGGATGCTCCGAACCCTCCCAGGGATTTTGTGGCAGCGTCTGCTGTGCAAACGACGAGGCAGCTGCGAGCAGAATGCCGCAGCTGGTTAGACATAGGAGCGAAGAGCGCGACAGAAGACGCATCATAAGAGAAATCCTTCCTGGTGAAGACCAGTAAAAACGCGGGCCGAGCGGCCTTCTAGCCACTCTGCGCAGGAATGACGCGACGCAGGCTCAGGCCCGGGTCGCAGTGAAGGTCGCAGGGCCATACTCGCCCATGTCCACATCTCCGGAGAAGGTGCCGCCACGCACCACGCCAGTGAAGATCCATGGAAATTCCTGGCCGCTGGTCGTCATGGTGCTGTGCAGCGTGGCGTGCGCACCCTCCACACTGCCTTTCAATGAAGTGGAGTAGAGCTCGCCTTTCTGATCGCCGCTGACCGTTGTACCCTGCTGCGAGAGCGTCCACATCTGGTGGCCTTCACCCACGCCATACTGAATCACTACATGCCAGGAGCCAGCGAGGCTCGCCGTCTCGCTATGATCCACCGGCGGATTCTCATAATGCCCGGGGTTCTTCAGATACTTCACCAGGACCTCGGCGATGATGGCGTGATCCTCGGGGTGCATCATGTAGGGCATGATGCCGATCGACGACTCCATCTTGTCCGGCCGTTGACCGCTGCCGCCGATGACAAGGATGCGCGGCGTGCCTTCATCGAGCTTCTTCACCAGTTCCTCACCGGTGATACCCACCTGCGCCGCGTCCCAGTGGATGCTGAGCGTGGGCGCGCGGTTCGAGAGATCGTCGGTCGGCATGTTGATCTTCGTTGTCAACGAGGGAATGCCCTTGAGCGCATCGGCAATCGAGTTATCCCACGCGAGCCACTGCTTCTGCTCTGCCTCGTGGTCGCGCTTGTACCACTGGCGCACCGCGGCCAGCATGCCCATCGCTTCTTCCTTGCCCACTTTCAGCGCGCGGCCCCAGTTGTGGTGCGGAGCGGCATTCCAGAAGGCCGCGTGCGTGAGATCCTTCGGACCCAGCAGCACGCCTGCAGTCTGGGGTCCGCGCATACACTTGCCGCCGGAGTAGCCAACGAAGGTCGCACCGGCTGCGATATGGATGTTCGGCACGATGGGCTCTTCCGCAGCCGCATCCACGAAGACCGGCACGCCAAACTCCTTTGCGATGCTACAAATCGTCTTGATCGAGAGCGGCTCTTCGAAGGCGCGCGGCCCGGACATCACGTAGATCATCGCCGTCTGCGCGGTGATACTCCGCCGCAGATCTTCCTCCGTCTCAACTTCCACAATCTTCGGACCGGACATGCGCACACCGAAGTCATATGGATTGCGCGCGTACTTCGGAATGATGACTTCACTCTTCGCCTTGTAATAGGGGAAGGCCTGCGATTTCTCAGGATCGGTGCCGCACATGCAGGCCACGGTCGCCAGTGCGATCGCAGCCTCGCAACCACAGGTCACGATCGCACCGGGCGCGCCCATGAGCTTCGCGATCTCGCCACCCACCGCGGGCATCAGCTCATCGAGATGCACATAGTATTGCGAGGCTTCGAACATTGCCTGCTTTACCTCGGGCAGAGAGGTCGAGCCGGTGATGATGGTGTAGGTGCCGCGCGCGTTGATGAGCGGCCGCACGCCGATCTGCGTGTAGAGGTTATCGGCCTGCGTGCCACGGCTCACCAGCGTCATCTTTCCGCCTTCACCGTGAGCCGTTTCCGATTGCGCGGATGCAGCCAGCGGCAACGCAGCGGCAGCGGCCACCATGCCGGAACTCTTGAGTATGTCTCGCCGCGAGAAGCGCGCCTTGCCGGAAAGATCCATCGTCCTCTTCACCCTTTGCCTTGTTTTGGTCTTTGTCTGCGAGAAAGAGGAGCGCAGGAAAAGCCGCGCTCCTCTCGCGTGAGGCATTTACTTGTAGGCGATCAGGTCAATCTCGACCAGCGAGCCACCCGGGATGCCGCCCGACGGTGCAACCGTGGTGCGCACCGGCGGCACGTTGCCCCAGCGGCCCTGGTAGACGGTGTTCATGCGCGGCCAGTCTTTGATGTCGTTGAGATAGACATTTACCTTGAGTACCTTTTCCATTGAAGAGCCTGCGAGCTTGAGATTCTCTTCTAGCTCATCGAGTACGTGCTTGGTGTGCTCTTCGATGGTGCCGTCGAAGTGCGCGCCGACGCCTGCGAGAAATACCAGGTTGCCGAAGGTGACGATCGAGTTGAAGAGCGGTGGCTTGTCTCCGGGAGGCGGCACCTTGCCATCGGGACCGGGCTTCTGCACGGCCTGCTTCTCCCACACAATGTGATCCTTGTCCTTAGCCTCGGCTACAGGCGGTGTGGCCACAGCCATCATCCCTGCGGCGCCGACGGCGACTCCGGCCGCATCCTTCAGCAATCCACGGCGTGTTTGCGTCTTCATTCTGACCTCGCTTCGTTGGTGGGTTCTGATTCGGTTGTGATTCAGGCCTTCGCGTTATGCCTTTCCAGTCAAGGCCGCGCGCAGCCTTCGGCCTACGATTTCATCCTCTCCCGGCTGCATCATCCATACTCCCACGACAATCGTGTTTACATCGGGCGCGATGCCCTTGCGTTCGGGATGGCCGGAGCCGGGATTGAGTTCGATAGATGGCTTGCCCGCGCGCAGCTCATCGACGATCTGCTGCGTCGACTTACCCACACGCGCCGGGTCGAAATGAATGAGCAGATGCGGCACATGGTTCGAGATGCCGGGCACCTTCACGCTCGTCGCCACCGAGGGGATATCGCGCACCTGTGCAACAATCCGCGCGACGCGTTCGTTGTAGTCCTCCTGCATGTTGTCGTCTGAGTGCGAAAGCACCCAGTCCACCGCAGCGACCATACCGACAATCTGTTCCTTCGCCACCTTCATGCCGCGGCCGATACCGTCATCGGGATTGTTGCTCTGCTGCGCAAGGGTGAGGAACTCTTTCTTCCCAAGCAGCAAGCCTGCATTTTGTGGACCACGCATGCCCTTGCCTCCGGAGAAGGAGACAAGATCGTAGCCCATGCCGGTGTACTTCCACAGGTTCGAGATCGGAGGCATATCCGCCGCCGCATCCATATGGCAGGGGACATTATGATCGTGCGCCACGCGCAGCCATTCTTCGCGGCCAATCTGCGCATCGGCATCGCCATCCTCGGCTGCGTTGAAGAAGTTGGTCATCACCGCATTGCCTTCGCCCAGTGCCCGCTTGTAGTCCTCCATCGTGACCACTTCCGTCACACGCGCGCCGGAGAGATACATGGCATGGTCATAGCCATAGCGATGCGCCTTCTGCACCACCACCTGATTGCGCGCGCCCGCGATATTCTGCGGCATATCGAGCGGGCCGATGTTGTTGGCGTGCTGCATGCACGCTGCCGTTGCGAGCGAGATCGCTCCGGAAGCTCCCGAAGTCACCATCGCCGCTTCGCAATGCAGCCTCTGCGCGATATACGCTCCCGCCTTTTCCTGCAACTCACGCAGCCTAACGGGATGGTGCGCGGCACGCTCGACCGCGGCGATCACCGAAGGCGGCATGCAAGCCGCGGTGAGATAGGTATACGTACCGGCGGCATTGATGATCCGCTCGACGCCGAGCTTCTCGTAGTAGTCTTCCCCCGCAGGCGCGGAAGCTGCAACAGTTTTTTCCGCAAGTGCAGGGATGGCCGCGCCGGGATAGACCAGTGCAGCGGCGGCGGTGAGTCCCTTCAGCACTCGCCGGCGAGACGGAGAGGGGGTACAGGCGTCTTCGAGCATGCAGCCTTCCGGCAGATGCGATGAAATTCACTTCCACGCCTCTGCCTGTCGTCAGGATTGTTGCAGCTATTTCAATGGATCGAGGACGGTTTGTCATCGGGCATGCGCCAGTTACCGCGCTAGGGCAAATGACCTATCTCAACCTATCCTGCCTTTGATTACAAAATCGCTAGATGCGGTGGAACTGCTGCACAGCTTCGACGATGGAGTGGAACTTCTCGATGAAGGGATACATGCTGTGCTCGCTGTTGTCCAGCTGCTGGGCGCGGATGAGCACGGCAGCCGCGTGGCTGCGCGGCACGACGACGACACCATCCTGATCGGCGACGATGATGTCGTCCGCGTTGACGGCCGTGCCTCCGACGGTCACCGGCACATTCATTCCACCGAAGCGATAGTGCCCGACAGATGTGGACGGTACGGCGCCGGTGGCATACACCGGGAAGCCGATGCGCTTCAGCTGCGGCAGGTCGCGCACGCCGCCGTCAACAACCGCGCCCACGAAGCCGCGCGAGAACATGGCCGTGCCCATCAGGCCGCCCATGCCTGCGATATCCGCACCATCTTCGACCTTCATCACGTAGACCGAGCCTTCTTCACCCTTGTCGATCGCATTCAACATGCCATCGAGCGCGTGCGGATCGCTGTTTTCTTCCTTCTTCAGCAGCACGGTGAGCGCGACGCCCGCGAACTTGGTCGGGAAGATGGGCTGCATCTGGTGTGACATGTAGTGCTTCTCGTGCAGCAACTGTTCTTCCGCATCGGAAACGCTTGCCGCCTCAACATGGCGATAGGCCTCGATCATCTTCTGCGGATCGTGTTCGTAGTCGGCCTCAGTGAGCGGCGTATCCGCGCGCAGGACGAACAAGGCTCCGGCGCCCAATACGGCAGCGATGAATGCAGCCGCTCTCCAGCGGAGGAGGGTGCGTGAAGTGCGAGCGGAAGACGGCAAGGGCGTGGGCATGACGAACTCCTTCTTCAATGCGGTGAAATCGGAACCGTGATTGTGGCGAATTGCGTTGTTCAGTCGAGATGCACAAGGCCGCGCTGCAGCGCGTAGATCGTAGCCTGCGTGCGGTCGCGCGCGCCCATCTTATCGAGCAAGGACGAGACATGGATACGCACCGTCTTCTCGGCAATCTGCAACCGCTCGGCGATCTCGCGGTTGGAGCAGCCCTGCGTGATGCAGACCAGCACCTCGTTCTCGCGCGGCGTCAGCGCCACGGCGGGCATGCGCTCGGCCAGGCGATTCATCGCGACCTGCGGCAGGTAGCGTAGCCCGCGATGCACGGTGAGGATGGCGTGCAGCACCTCTTCGCCGCTTGCGTCCTTGGTGAGATAGGCCATGGCGCCCGCATGCACGGCGCGATACACATCCTCCGAACCCTGGTAGTTCGAGAGCACCACGATGCGTGCCTGCTGGCGGATGCCGCGCAGCCGCGCGATGACGTCGAAGCCACTCATCTGCGGGAGACGCAGATCGAGCACCGTGACGTCGGGCATCAGCGTGCGAAAGAGCTCGATGCCGCGTTCGCCGTCGGGCGCTTCACCGATGATGCGAATCTGCGGATGGCCCTCGAGCACCGTGTGCAGGGCCATCCGGGCCAGGAAGTGGTCTTCGATGAGAAGAACCCTGATTTGCGTGAGCATAGGTGTCGCCTCGACGGCCTGACGACTGCAGCAGCAATGAAAATCCGTCTCGGTTTAGAGACCGATCCATGGAACGACCTGCTGCTGCCCGGAAGGCTGGTGGATTTTGTTGAAGCTTACCGTGACTGTGACCTCGGTGCCGCTGGAGGCCGCGCTGTTAAGACGGAACTGGCCGCCCAGCTTGCGGGCGCGCTCTTCCATCACAGAGATTCCGAAGTGCCCGGTGCGGGCCGTCGCGTCGTAAGGCTGAAAGCCCTGCCCGTTGTCGCGCACGCTCAGGCAGAGCGAGCCGCTTTCATAGCGCAGATCGACATGGATCAGCGACGAGCCGCTGTGACGGATAGCGTTCGACACCGCTTCCTGCCCAATGCAGACGAGATGATGCACCGCGCCGGGCGCGATCGGAATCTCGCTGCCATGCACCTCGACCATGGTGGAGATGCCCTCAGGCTGGCGATGAGCTCCCAGCGCCTCGGTCAGCGCTTCGGAGAGCGATGTCGTAATTGTCGTCGCGTTGCGCAGATCCCAGATGATGCGCCGCGCCTCGGCCTGGCAGTGCGCCGCCATGCTGCGCGCCAGCTCGCATGCGGAGGCTGCCGCACCCTGCTCGCCGCTCTCACTGCGAAAGAGTTTCGCAGTCGCTTCAAGCTGCCAGGAGACGGCGGCGAGGCCAGCCATCAGCGTGTCATGGCAGTCGCTGGCGATGCGGTTGCGCTCTTCCATGATCACGCCCATCTGCCCTTTGAGCAGCTGGTCATGCTGGCGCAGAAGCTGTGCCGCGATCACGAGCACGATGACGCCGATCAGCACATACGCATACCAGGTCTGGTAGAAGAACGGCTTTTGCTCAACATGCAGCACGGCCTCGGGAGAAGACCATCCACTCTGCGGCGAGCGTGCCTGCACCTCAAAGCGATAACTGCCCGGAGGCAGGCGGCGATAGTGCGCCAGCGTACCGCGCGTTTCTGTCCAATCGGCATCGTAATCGTCCAGGCGATAGCGAAAGACCGTGCCCTCGACTGCGGGCGAAGCAGCAAAGAAGAAGACCAGCTCGGCGCGGCCTGCTTCCACCACAATGTTCGATTCGGATTTCGCGGCCGAGGACAGCAGTTCGCTGGTGGTGCTCCAGCCGAGGATACGCGCCTGCACAGGCGCTGCCTGCGGCGTCGATCTTGCAGGGGCCAGGTGAGCTGGGCTTGCCTGCGACACGACCGGGATCGCTGCCTGCGCAAACGCCAGGCATGCGGAGGTGAAGACCACCGTAAGCAACATCCAGCAGATGCGCCGCATATCCCAATAGAGCAACATAAGCGGAGCCGCCGCGCAACTCATGCCAGCTCGTGCTCTGGCTCGGCCGTCACCAGCGCGCGCTCCGGATGCACCATCAGCCAGCAGACGCCGCCCAGCACAGCCATGCCCGCGGCTGCTGCGAAAGAGCTCGTCCAGCCGAAACGCTGCGCGATCCACGGCGTAAGCGATGCGGTGAGCGCGCCGCCAAACTGGCCGCCCATGTTTACGAAGGAAGAGAAGACGCCGGAGCTGGCTCCGGCGATGTCGACGGACACCGACCAGAATGAGCTCTGCGACATGTAGAGCGAGCCTGCTCCCACGGCAAGGATGATGCCGGCCAGCGCCGGGCTCGCGACATGCGAGCCAAAGACGAGAAAGGCGCCGGTGAGCAGCATCGCCGCGGAGGCAAGATAGCAGCGGCCCACGCGCAGGCTGAAGCGGCGCGACAGGCGGTCGGAACTCCATCCGCCTACCAGGCTGAAGACGGTCATGCACAGGAAGGGCAGCATGGCGTAGCGTGCGCTGGCATGCATGTCGAAATGCCGCACCTGCGCCATGTAGAGAAAGAACCAGCTGAAGTAGACCCAGGCGATATAGCCGAAGCTGAAGTAGCCCATCATGAGCGCAGCCAGGTCTCCGCGGGTCACGATGGCGCGCAGCGAGATACGCGGCGCGGTGCCCGCCATGCTCGGCGAAACATTCGCGTAAGAGATGCCCTCGCGAATCTCCTGCCGCTCGCGGCGCGAGACGCCAAGGTGCTGCTCCGGCGTATCGCGGGCGAAGATCCACCACACCAGCGCCGCGATGAAGCCGACTCCGGTGCTGAACCAGAAGGCCGAGCGCCAGCCGTAATCGACGATGAGCCATGTGAGAAGAGGTGGTGTAAGCCCGCTGCCCGCGCCGACTCCGGCGAAGATAAGCCCGTTGACGAAGCCGCGCTCCTGCTGTGGAATCCATCGCGCCACGAACTGGTTCGCCGCCGGATACACCACGGCTTCGCCCGCTCCCAGCATGAAGCGGATGCAGATGAACAGCAGCAGCGCATGCGAAAGCGTGGAAGGCAGCGTCGCAGTCAGCGCCGTGGCCACGCACCACCATGTCACACCGAAGGCGAGCACCGCGCGCGGACCATACTTCGCGGACAGGATGCCGGCGGGTATCTGGAAGCCGGCATAGCCGACGAGAAATGCGGAGAAGATCCAGCCGAGCTTCTGATTGTTCAGCCCATACTCGTGCAGTATCTGCAGCCCTGCGATCGAGATGTTTGTGCGGTCCAGGAAAGCTACACCACTCAGCACGAAAAGCCAGAAGGCAAGAAAGAATCTGACCCTGGTGCTCCGTTCAGCGGACATCCTCATCTCCTCGACAATCCTCGGCCGCTCCGGGAGTGCAACGCGGAGAGCGCATCCCCGCAGCATCACAACGATACGCGAAGCCTAGCGGCTCTCTGCACAGCCGTTCCGGCCGCCCCTGCGATCACGCAATATTCCAGTGAACTCCCGTAGGCTTTTTGCACTGTATCGCAAGCAGCCGTGCCTTCGCGCTACGTCGCTAGGTCATTTGCTTTAGGAATGGAAAGGATTTTTACAGCGCTGCAGAAATGCCGTGCCATCGCTCGGCGCTTCGAGGACCGGATATGGGCAATCGGTAGAGGCGGCCGGGAAGATGAGGCCTGCGGCAAAATGCGCGCGGAGGATGCGCGAAAGAAGAGAGTGAAACCCATCGCAGCGGGAATGCATGCCCGGCTGCGCGAGCGGAAAGCTCAGGCAGCCGGATGTAAATCCGTGAAGGTTAGTGCATCCACTTCTTGCGCAGCAGCTCTTCGCTGAGCTCGGGCTGCGCGACCGTTGCAGCAAGCGCAGGCGAGACACTCGCGGCCAGGGCTTTCTCCTGCGCGCGGCGAACCGCCTCGGGAGAGACCACCACCGGTCCGGCCGGCACCGCATGCGTCAGCGCGGACGGAGTCGCAATCACCGCCTCTGCTGCCCGCGTGTTCTTGCGGCGGCGCGGAGCGGCTGCCCGGGTCTTGACGGCCCGGCGCACCTTCTTCACCGCCGGAATGCGAACCGGCGCAGCCTTTGCGCGGCTCTTCGCGGCTTCCTTCTCTGCGATCTCCAGCGTCAGCTTCGCCGCACGCGAGCGGCCTCCCGACAGGAGCAGCTGCTTTGCCTGCTGGAGCAGGGCTATTTCCATTTCAACGTATCGAATGATGTCTTCGTACAGCTCCATGCCTGTCCCCTGACTTTCCTGGCGCGCGGCAGGCGATCGGCAGCCTGATGCGTGCCTCTCCCCTCCGTGCATTGCGCGCCGGCTCACCTGAAAGTGGCGGCCTGAGCGCGGGCCCGTGCATCCGGCGATTTTCCTCCTGCGGCCTGCGACGGTTCTCTTTCGAGATAGACGAAGACACACGTTCGCTATTCTCAAACCGGTCTCCCGCCGTCTCCTTCTTAGAAGGCAAACGCCGGGCGGCGTAAGCAAAGGGTCAAGAGCCCTTATGCCGGATGCTTATAGGAGAAGTATACGAAAGTACATGGAGAACTACACATCCAAATGGTTACCAGGAGGTGACTTATGGGTTATGCCATGCCTTTTCTCGCGACAGATTGTCCCTGGAAAATACGATGCGACCGGTCTGCACACAGGCATCCGGCCGCATTTGCTTCACATGTTCAGGGAAATTACTAACGCAGAATCTCCGAGAGCGGAGCTTCGTTTTTCGGCATGTTCACGCCGAGAATCTCCGCGATGGTCGGCTCCACGCGCAGGTTGGGGAAGACCGGCAGTTTCACGCCTGGCTTGATCGCCACGCCCGAGGCCACAAACAGCGCCTGCATCTCCGGCATCGTGTTCAGGTATCCGTGCGCACCGCGCTCGGGATTCTCCGTCACCACCGTCGGGGCTACACCTTCTCCGAAGGCGTAGCCCGGTTTCGCCACGAGATAGAGCTGCGGCGCCTGTCCGGTGACCTCATCCGAGGGGATGCCGATCGCACGCGCCTCTTCGTTCGTGTACACGCCGGCCACGCCTTCGAGCGCCGCGAGCTTCGGCTTCAGCTCGGACTCGAGCTGCGCACGCTTCGCCTTGTCGCGGATGTAGACATAAGCCGCGCCGCCTTCAGCCAGCAGTTGCGCGTCGCCGGTCGTGTGCTTGCCGCTGCCCTGCGCCACGCCCGCATCCACCAACGCATTCTCTACGTGGATGGTCTTGGTGTAGCTCGCGAATCCATGATCCGAAGCAATGACAAACGTCGTGCGATCCGCAAGGCCAGCCTTCTTCACGGCCTCGACGACACGCGCCAGGCAGTGATCCGCATTAGCATAAGCTTCGTAGCCAGCTGCGGACATCGCCCCGTACTCATGCTGCAGGGTATCGGTCTGGAGCAGGTGGAAGAGCAGCAGATTGGGCCGGTGCTTCTCGACGATATCCACCGCCGCATCCGTCCAGATCTCGTCGCGCCACGCCGCGCTGCTGTCGTCGCCGAAGTGCTCGAGCTGGTCGGCCGTCACCAGGCCCTGCGCGATCAGCTCCTGCGAGATCACGTCATTCAGCTTCGGCGCCTCGTCGAACTTCCACGTCACGCCCTTCGCGCCGTAGATCGCCACCCAGTCGACCTGAGCCGTCGTCAGTCCCTTTTCCGTGGCGGCTTCGTAGAGCGTGCGCGCGTCCACCAGCTTGTCCTTGTCCACCCATGGCTGCACCTCGGGAGCGCTGCCATCTTCCGGCACCACGATGTGTCCGTTGGCCAGCACGTGATGCCCGGTCGCGTTCACGCCGGTGATCAGCGCCGTGTGGTTCGGCCAGGTCACCGAGGGATTGATCGGGATCATGCCCTCGGCAGCGGCGCCGGAGGCGGCGAGCGCACGCAATGTCGGCATCGGCAGCCGCGGATCCTTGAGAGCCCTCGCCGGAAACCCATCGATGGTCACCACGATCACGACCGGCGCGCGGTCGGAAGAGGAGGTTTGGGCGGAGGCAGGCACAGCGGCGGGCAAGCTCGCGAGCAGCAAAGCCGCAAGCAGGGGGGACCGGAACAATCTCTTCAATTCGTAACCTTTACTGTGACAGATTCTAAGTCAACTCTTGCGACAAATCCTAAGTCAGCTATCGTGACAAATTCCAGGGTCAGCGTCTTATGACTCATCCAATAGGCAGCTGGACCGCGCACGCGGACATCCCGAAAGAGAGACGCGAAGCTCCCTCTTCTGGACGCAGCCCTTTCGTCGGAGGATAGACGGCAAGATGCGCACGCGCAAGTCCCGGACGGTCCATCGACGGGCCCGGCGTGTTACATGGAGATGAAAAACGGCGTCTTCAGTGCGTGCGGTAGGCCACAATCTCCGAGTGCGATGCGCTGCCGTCGAGACTGCGTGAGCGCAGAAGAATCTCGAAGTGCGGCAGTGTGCCGTCCTTGCGCATGATCTTCTCGAGGAACGGCTCGAAGTCGCTGTCCTCGAAAAGAAAATCGCTGATGGCCTCGGTGCCGGCCACGGCCGTGCCTTCGATCAGCAGCGCGTTGCCGCTGCCGCTCAGGTTCGGCATGTAAGCCAGCAGCCCGTACTCATATGCCGATGACTGGTAGTACGGCAGCTCCCCGGCCTGCGGAGCATGGTTCAGAAAGCCCCGCTCGCCCTTCTCCAGATCGTTGTGCAGCACGAAGTTCATCTGCGGCTCGAAGAGCTCGATCCAGGGGTTCGCGTCCTGCGAACCGGAGAGAATCACGTTCGCGTTCTTGAGATCGTTCGCATGCACATCCCGTGCGTACCGGATGCTGTAACCGCCCGGACGGACGCCCGGCGCGTGCGTGAGACGGTCGAAGAGCTCCAGGTCCACGAACGAGGTGTAACGGCGGCTGGCGACATCGAGCACCACGTTCCTCGGCAGCTTCGTCCCGGCCAGCTGGCGGTCAAAGTTCCGATCCATGTAGTCACTCAGCGAGCTGTTCTGCCCGGTGAGCCCATGGAGCATCACCAGCCCGCTGTCAGCGGCGATCAGCAGCGTGGGGCTCTTGCCGGGAAACATGCTCGACCAGAGCGCCGTGCGGCCGCGCTGCATCGGCTGCAGTTGCAGCGCAACGCCTCCTTCGCGGCCGGAGCCGGTCAGCAGCGTCGCCAGCAGCCCGAGGCAGGCCACCAGCAACCCTGCGGAGATCATCCGCAGCCGGCGGCGGCTGGCTTCCAGCGCCGTGACCGCGTTCTTTTCCGAAGTCTTTTCCGGCGCGGCCACCGGCTCAGCAGATGCAGGCTTTGCCTCGGATCCGAGCTGCAGATCGGAGACCGCTTCGAAGACGGGCACGTAGCTTCCGCGCGGGATCAGGATCCGCAGCCGCTCCTTTGCGCCCTCTTCCTTGAAGTACGCTTCCAGCTTCTGCCGCAGGCGCAGCATGTGCGAGCGCACGATGGTGTCTGCCGTGGGGTCGAAGCTCCGCGTCCGTTCGAAGACCTCGGCAGCAATCCGCTGCTCGGTCAGCAGAAGATCCTGCCCCTGGAGGCTTCGTTCGCAGAGGTAGAGCAGCAGATCGGGTAACCGGGATGAGCGGGCAAAGGCGGGCGATCCCGTCACACGCATCACCAGTTGCCAGCGTTCATCCTTCTCGAGGTCGCTCGCCTGCACTACCGGCTGCGCCTTCTCTGCCTCAATCCGCGTCATACTCCAACCATTTCCAGCCTACAGCCCGAGCGTGAAATTGTGATGAACGATACTCCCATCATCACCCAATAAGTCTATTCATTTCAATTATGTACATCCATGTTGCAGATTGTTCTGCAACATGTTTCGCCGCGTGATTTCACCGCTGCAATGCAACCGGCCTTGCTACTGCTTGAATCAGCGCAGTCCGCGCCGGCGTACACGGCCCCGAAAGCGGCCGGTTACGCATACACCGCCTCTCCAATTCATTTCGTCATCGAGGAAAGAATCATGCGAAACCTTCTGCTTCAGCTGAGGACCGGGCGCGCGCTCGTCCCCTGTCTGTTGCTTCTGTCGTTTTTGGGCCTTTGCCGCAATCTCAGCGCGCAGGAATTCCGCGCGACTCTGACCGGTGTCGTCACTGACGAATCCGGCGCCGTAATGGCCAAGGCGGATGTTCTCGCCATCAATAACGCCACACAGCAGACCTATAAGTCCGAAACCAATAACAAGGGAACATACTACATTCCCTACGTGATCCCCGGCGAGTACACCCTCAAGGTGAGCGCTGCCGGATTCGACACCCAGGTTCAGGACAACGTCCTGCTCCAGGCCAGCGAGTACCGCGGCGTGAACATCACCATGCACGTCGGTGCGGTCACGCAGAATGTCACTGTCTCCGATGCGCCTCCGCTTCTGAACACGGCCAGCGGCTCCGGCAGCACGGTTCTCTCCCAGCAGGAGATCGAAAGCGCTCCGCTGCAGGGACGCCAGATCTACTCCCTGCTCAGCACCACGCCGAGCACCCAGTACACCACCACCAATGTTGCCGGTTCCACCGCCAACAGCTACGCCGTAACCAATGCCTATGTGGTGGGCGGCGGCGTGGGCGGCTACCAGCAGTTCACCCTGAACGGCACCAACATCACCGCGCAGAGCACCGGCGGCGCAGGTGAGTGGGAGTTCTCCCCGAACGTGGACGCGCTGCAGGAAGTCACCGTCATGACGAACACCTACGATGCCCGTTACGGCCGTACCGGCAACGGCACCATCGACATGGTCGTCAAGAACGGCACCAACCAGTTCCACGGCAACCTCTACGAGTACATCGAAAACACCGTTTTCAACGCCAACAGCTTCACCAACAACGAAACCGGCACCAAGCGCCAGGCGACGCGCCAGAACCAGTTCGGCGGCACCATCGGCGGTCCCATCGTCAAGAACAAGGTCTTCTTCTTCGGCAGCTACGAAGGCTATCGCCAGGATCTGCCCGATACGCTGCTCACCAGCGTGCCGACGGCGGCCATGCGTCCGACCAATGGCGGCAATGCCGACTTCAGCGGCACCGGCTACACCATCTATGACCCCACGACCACGACCTGCACCGTGGCCGGCGGCACGCTGGGCAACTGCGCCGGCGACGCCTACACCCGTACCGCGTTCGCGAACAATATCATTCCGGCAAGCCGCATCAACGCGATCGGCGCCGCGGTCCTGAACCTCTATCCGCTGCCGAACCTCAACACCACCAACGACCAGAACAACTACCTGGCCAACACCCCCGAGCAGACCAACTGGAACCAGGAGATGGTCCGCGTCGACTACAACACCTCGCCGAACATGCGCTGGTACTCGCTGTTCACCATGCAGCACGGCACCCAGTATCAGAACGAAAACGGCTTCACCGGCGTGGCCGAATACGGCAACATCAACGCCACCCACGACCAGTACACCGCGGCGCAGGACTTTACCTGGACCCTTTCGCCTACCACGCTGCTGGACGCCAAGGCTTCGTTTGCCCGCTACTTCCTGTCCTCGCCCAACGGCGAGTTTTCAGAGGCGCAGGCTCCGAGCACCCTCGGCCTGACCATGCCGTCGATTCCGACCAGCACCCTCAAGGATCTGCCGGAATTCACGACCTCGCAGTACTACCCGCAGGTGGTTGGCAACGTGCTCACCTCCGGCACCTATGACGACATCGGCCTCGCAATCGACCTGACCAAAGAGTGGGGCCAGCATGCCTTCCACTTCGGCGGCGATTATCACCACTTCGACCACGGCACCCCCGGCCAGGCCGGCTACGCCAACGGCGAATTCGAGTTCGGCACCACCTTCACCGAACAGAATCCGACCGAGTCCGCTCGCACGACCGACGGTTTCGATATCGCCGACATGCTGCTTGGCAATCCGGCCAGCGGCGGCGTCCAGTGGAATCCGCAGACCTTCACCTACTATCCGGCGTGGGATCTTTACGCGCAGGATGACTGGCGCATCCGCAAGAACCTGACCCTGAACATCGGCATCCGCTATGACGTCCAGCTTGGCGCCGAAGCCCGTGGCAACGCCATCAACCGTGGTTTCTGCACCACCTGCATCAACTCGGTCAGCAGCAACTCCACCTACCAGTCCAACCTGGCGGCCGATGCCGCGGCTCTCAGCTCCGCCAATATCGACACCACCAACCTGCAGTCCGTCTACGGCGGCATCCAGTTTGCCGGCGCCAACGGTCAGCCTGCACGCGCCTACAACACGCAGTGGAACAACTTCGCTCCGCGTTTCGGCTTCGCGTGGCAGCTCGACCCGCTGACCGTTATCCGCGGCGGCTACGGCATGATGTGGTCCTTCGGTCTGGAAAACGGCACCTACACCGGTTTCGACGAAACCACCAGCTACGATGCCTCGAACAACGGCGGCCTGACCTCGTCGGGCTACTTTGCGGCGGGCAACCCCTTCCCCAACGGTGCGCAGCAGGCCGCCGGCGCCGCGGGCGGCGACCAGACCGCTATCGGCAACACGGTGTCGATGGACTTCCCGCAGCGTCGCATCCCTTACTCCCACATGGCCTCGCTCGGCTTCCAGCGCGCGCTGCCTGACCAGATGACCCTCGACGTGCGCTATGCCGGCGACTACGCCTACAACGTGCGCGTTTCGACCGTGCTGAACGCCGTCAACTCCACCCAGCTCCAGAAGGCGATCGCTGACCCGAACTACTTCAGCCAGCAGGTCGTGAACCCCTACTCCGGCGTTCTGCCGTCTACCTCCACCATCGGCTCTTCGTCCACCATTCAGGCCCTTACCCTGATGCAACCCTACTCCGAGTTCGGTGAAGTGGCCTGGGATGCGGCGCCTCTCGGCCGCAACCTCTACAACGCCCTCGAAGTGAAGCTCGACAAGCGCCTGGGCGGCCCGGAACAGCTCGCCTTCCAGCTGGCTTACACCTGGTCGAAGACCATGACTGCCAGCGGCTTTGAAAACTCCTACCCGTATCAGGATCCGAAGCTCCGCTACCAGATCGGTCCTGACGATCGCACCAACATCCTTTCCTTCACGTCGCAGCTGCATCTGCCTTTCGGCCGTGGACAGCGCCTCTTCAGCGGCGTCAACAATTTCGTCAACGAAGTCATCGGTGGCTGGCAGCTGAGCTCTATCCTCTCGGCTGAGGGCGGCTTCCCGGTCTCGCTCGACAACAGCTACTACTACGACTGCAACCATAGCTTCCGTCCGGAAGGCGGCACGTCGCTGAAGAGCTACATGTACAACAACTTCGACGACAACACGTCGGCCGGTATCGGCTGCTACGCGAAGATTCCCACCTACGGGCTGAAGACACTCGACAGCCGCACCTCGGTGATCCGCGACCCAACCGCACCGAACCTCGACGCAACCCTGCAGAAGACCTTCCCGATCAAGGAAGGCTACAAGCTGACCTTCCGCGCGGATGCCTTCAACCTGACCAACTCGGTGCTCTTCCCGGCTCCGGATGACAACCCCTCCGACGGCGCGGCGAAGTTCGACGCGACCACCGGCGGCTATACCGGCTACGGTACGGTTTCGCTCACGCAGCAGAACAACCCCCGTATCCTGCAGTTCGCCCTCAAGCTGGGCTTCTAACCCTCCCCCAAACCGCAACACAAGCAGCAGAGGCGTGGCCGATGGCCACGCCTCTGCTGTTTTCACCTATATATATGGATACCGGATGGCTGCCAGGTCCCGCGGCTCATGCTGTTGGAGACGCAGGAAGCTCTCCCGTTACTGCAGCGCCTCTGCCGCCACCAAGGCATCGAGTGCCGAGCTCTGCGAGCTGGCATCCGCATCGCCATACGGCGTAGCCCACACCACGCCCAGGTGATACTCCGGGGCCTTCGCATCTGCCCAGATGCTGTCGGCATTCCTCTGCACGAACTCGCCGTACCCAGGCACCTTCGCACGCCCGTTCAGCTCGCGCAGGTTGCGCACAAAGATGCCCTTGAACTGCGAGCCGTCCCCGCCACACTTCGGTTCGCACGGATCGTGGAGCACACCTTCCTTTACCAGCACAGGCGATGCCATGGTCGCAGCCACAATCTTCTTCGCCTCGAAGAGCAGCTCCGCATCGTGATGTTTCCGGCTCAGCTCCGTAAGACCTCCCAGCACCACGCCCTGGTTATAGCTCCAGGTCGTCTCGTGATTGTTCTCGCACTTCGCGTTGAGGCCATCGTTGACGAGGCCTTCGCTGTTGATCATCCCCGAGCCGGCGAACCACTTCCACTCGCGCTCCGCTGTTTCGAGATACTCTTTCCGATCCGCACGGCTCTTCGCGCGTGTCGCCAGGTGTGCGGCGACCGATAAGTACAGCTCATTCGCGATCGCGTTCTTGTACTTGCGCTCCTTGCTCCACCAGATGCCGCCGCCGCAGGTGTCGCTCCAGCCTCCGCTCATATCCTTGAAGATCGACTCCGCCATCGCCAGATACTCCGGACGATGCGTCACGTCATAGGCGCCGATCCAGGCAAGCGCCCACCAGCCTTCATCGTCGTAGTAATCGTTGATGAAGGCCGCATACTTCTTCGGGCCCATCTGAAAGGTGTTTGCAAAGACGGGATCGAATGCATGCGAGTGTTCGATCTTCGCTTCATCCGTCAGCGTGGTGATGGCGTTCGCCGAGTTCCACCATCCTGTCGTCTTATAGAGACCCGTCTGCTCGTCATACCAGCCCTGCAGCGCCTTCGTCGCCAGCTGCACCCGCTCTTGCGGAGATGCGGCGCTGCCTTGCGCCATGCCTGGTGTCGCTGCACCCAAAAGAAAAGCAGCGGCACCGATACCGGCGACGCTGCGAAGAAGAATCCTGAACATGAACATCGAACTCCTTATCTATAGTCCGGCTACTTCGGCTGCGACATCGAGGGAGGCGCATCTTCGGGGGCGCTGCCCCACTTCTCATTCGGGCTGGGCCCCATCGTCAACACCAGCTTCGCACCATTCTCGATATCCGAGTGGCTGAACCACGGCTTGTTCCATGGCTTGCCATTCAGGGTCGCAGACTGGATATACATGTTCTTCGCCGAGTTGTTCTTCGCAATCACGGTGAAGTCGTGCCCGTTGCCCATGTGGATCGTGGCCTCATCGAAGATAGGGCTGCCCATAATATAGTTCGGACTCGAGGGGTCGACCGGATAGAAGCCGAGGGCGCTCATCACGTACCACGAAGCCGTCGAACCCTGGTCGTCCATGCCCGGGAAGGCATAGCCCGTCTTGTCGCTGCCATACATCAGCGCCAGGATCTCGCGCGCGAGCTTTTGCGTCTTCCACGGCTGGCCGCCCCAGTCGTAGTAGTACGCAGCCTGCTGATCCGGCTGATTGCCCTGCACGTACTGCCCGATCACCCCCGTGCAGTCACGGCAGATCCCCTTCGCCGTGTACGGAGTCGAAAAGAACTCATCCAGCTTCGCATCGAACTTCTCGCGTCCGCCCAGCAGATTCTCGAGCCCCTGCACATCGTGCGGCACCAGCCACAGCGTCGACCAGCCCGAGCCTTCCTTCATCATGAAGTTGTAGTACGGCTCCCTGGGATCGAAGGGCGAGATGAACTTGCCGTCCTCTGTTTTGCCACGCATGAAGCCGACCGAGGGATCGAAGACGTTCTCATAGTTATGCGCGCGCTTCAGGAACATCTGGTAGTCGTCTTCCTTGCCCAGCCGCTTCGCGTAGAGCGCCATCGCGTAGTCGTCCCACGCATACTCGAGCGTGGTGGCTGCGCCGGCGTTGCCTCCTGCATACGGCGGGCTCGGATTGCCCGGCGGAATCACATCCGGAATCCACCCCTGCTGAAGATACGGCTCTAAATGCCCACGCGGCCCCTTCGGATCCATCGCGTTTTTGCGCAGATACTCATACACGCTCGCGTAATCGAACTTGAGTCCGCGCTCCCAGTCTCCGAGATACATGAAGACCGCGTTATCCCCATGGAATGAAGTCGCCATGTAGCCGCGCTCTTTTGCACGATCCAGTTCGGACTGCAGCACATCAAGCTTCATCTGCGGCTCAAGCAGCGTGAGCAGCACGATCTGGTTGCGGCCCGTATCCCAGAAGGGCACCTCGCTGTAGCGGTCATACGCGACGGTCTCTTCCTTGCCGCGATCCGGCCCGCGCCGCACGATGAGCTCATCGCCCTTCTTCGCTTCGAGCCGAGGGCTTGCGTAGGAGTGATAGAGGCAGGAGTAGAAGAGCATGCGCTCCTTCTCCGTGCCGCCTTTCACCTCAATCGCATCGAGTTTCGGCTTCCATGCCTCTTCCGCCGCGTGATGCACGCGGTCGAAGTCCCATCCAGGATCTTCCGCCTTCAGCCGGGCTTCGGCTTCGTCATAACTGGTCGCGCTCGCGACCTTCACCAGCACCGGCTCGTTCGCCGTCGCCGCAAACTGCAGGTAAGCACCGGCAAAGTTGCCTTCAATCGTCTTTTCGTCCGGATCGACTTCATCCCAGCCGATCATGTCCCCGGAGTCCGGTCTTTGCGGCGGATGCTGCTTAAAGACGCCGAATTTCGCGAAGGGCTTCGAGAACTCCGCAACGAAGAAGTGGCCGTCGCGCCCCTTGCCGCGCACCGTATGGTCATCGATAACCTCGATCTCACCACCGCCGTGCCCGAGATCCAGCAGCACATGCGAATCTTCGCTCTCCGGAAAAGTGAAGCGGAAGAGGCTGGTCCACGTGGTCGCCGTCATCTCCGCCTGCGTGTGGAAGTCGTCGAGATACACACCGTAATAGCCCGGCGAAGACTTCTCGCGCGCCTTGTCATAGACGGAGGCGCTGCGCTCCGGAGGCACGGTGAAGGTGCCGACAACCGGCATGATCGTTGGTCCGCCTTCGCCGGTGGTGAAACCGTACATCATGCGATTGGGATAGAAGTATTCCGCGCGCACACCCGCCGGATAATTCACGTCGAGGTTTGCGTTCACCGGGCCCACCCACGTCGAGCTGTGCGGCAGCATCGCCGACGGAGACGTAAAGCCCGAGTAGAGCTGCTCACCCGGAGGCGGCGCGTTGCCGATCAGCTTCCGCTGGTCGAGCGGCGCTGTGCCTACCAGGCCATTCGCATAGGCAACCGGGGTCTTCGCATCTTGCGCCAGCGCCACGTTGCAACACAACGACGCCACCATCAGCAGGCCCGCGCCTGCCAGCGAACGGGGGGAATGTCCCATCACGGCAACTCCTCACATCTTGTCACACATATGGTTACAAAACGGAAGCGGCTCACGGGAGAGTAACGGAACCGCTTCCAAAAAGGAATCCAGAGCTGAAAAATGGCCGCCGGTCTCCCCAAAACCCAAAGACCGGCGGCCTGCGGAATGATTACTTGACCGGCACCAGCGTTATGCCCAGCACCACGACATTGCGATTACCCGGCAGCGTCACGCTCTTCACCGACTTGCCGCCATCGAGCGGGAAGCTGTACGCGAAGAGGTGAAACGGGCCCCCATCCTTGCCGCCGTCGGTTGTCACGCGGTAGGCCATCTCGGCCGCCGGCGACTCACCCTTCTGGCCACCGTCGCTCGCCCAGTCGCTGATGTTCTGCGAGAAGACGGACGAGGTGCCATCGGTATAGGTCACGGTGAAGACCTGCCGCTTTTGCGTGCCTTCCACACCGGTGGCCAGCACCTTAAGGGCCGTGTACTTGCCTTCCGGCAGAGCCACTGTCTTGTTCGCAACCGCATCCGGAGCATTCGGCGGTCCGAGATGGAAGACCACGTCCGCGCCTACAGGATCGGTGCCGAGCGCTTCGGTCGAGAGAGCGCAGCAATCGTCGTCGAGGCTCACTGCGCTGTCGAACTTCGTGCCGTCCTTATAGATGCCCGTCACGTTATACGACGAGGAGAGATCGACCGGCACTGCGCCCTTCACCACCTCGGTCACCGTCAGCTCGATCGTCGTCGTATGCGCGACATCGCCCGCGGCCGCCGAAATTGTAACCGTGGAGGTTGCAGGTGCAGCCGAGGACGAAGCCGTCAGCGTCAGCACGCTGCTGCCCTTCGTCGTCGCCGGCTCGAAGCTTGCCGTCACACCCTCGGGAAGACCCGACGCTGTGAGCGAGATATCGCTATCGAAGCTGCCGCGCGGAAGGATCAGCACATGGCTCTTCACCGAGCGGCCCTGCGAGACCGAAGTCTTTGCAGGCGCCGTCAGTGAGAAGTCCGGTGCACCCGCGTTGGGGGAGGGCAGCACATCATACAGCGGCTGCACCGGCTTCACTTCAGGGTTTTCTTCCGCGACCGAAACGGCCAGCACGCGGATCTTGTCGTTGTCCGGCAGGGTCAGCATCTTCGCGCCCGCAGGCAGCTCGATGCTGTAGCCGAAGAGGTACGAGTATGCATACGGCACGTTCTTGCCCGCCGCATCATGATGATGGCTCGCATACCAGGCCAGCGACGCACGCTTGATGAAGCCCGGCTTCAGGCCGACCATCTCGCCGTAGTTGTCGTGCGCGTAATCATTCAGGCTCCAGATGCGGTTATCCCACTGGCCGACAAATCCGCCCCAGTCCTGGATGTTCAGCTCGGCCTTGTTCTCACCCGCGGTGAATACCGCCTTCTGGTCACCCTCGGCCGAGGCCGCCAGCACGTAGACGCGATTGTAGTGGCCGGCAGGCAGCGCAATCGACTGCCCCTTGGCCGTAACCGCATTCGGCGTGCCGGTCTTGGCAGCAGCCAGCGCGAACTTCACGCCATTGAAGGCAATCTCCTGCGGCAGCATCTCCGCAGGCAGCGCATCGCCCTTGCCATCGAAGCCACCCTGGGTGGTCGTGCCGTCATTTGTAGCCGTCGCGGTGTCATATTGCAGCGTGACCGCCTCGGACTTCACTGCGGCGACCGCCGTCTTCGATGCGGCCAGTTTCAGCGCGAAGGCACGCGGCTGATACGCGCCGAAGGACGTAACCAGCGCGCCCTCCTTCACCGTCGCCTCACCCAGCGGCTGCTCCTGTCCGTTCACCTCACGTGCAGCCACAATCGGTGCAGCGAAGTTCACCTTCACATCTTCAAGCGGCTTGCCATCGAGCTCTACCAGGCGGATGACCACCTCGTCGCTCTTCTCGGCCTTCTTCACGGCCATCACGCGCACGCGCGGGCTGCTCACCTTTACCAGCGAGAAGCTCTTGCCCAGCGTGCCTGTATGCTTCGGCGATTCGAAGCCGACCAGCGGCGCGTTCAGGCGCTGTCCCTGCCAATCGGTCTGCGCATCGCGCCATCCATCTGCGTGCCCGGCGATGCCGTAGGTGAACTCATGATGACCGATATCCTGCGAGGCTTCATCCGAATAACCACCTGAGGTGCCAGGCGTACGCAGCAGCGTGAGGCGGATGGTGTGATCGTTCGGCTTGTCCGATCCGTTCTTCGCATCCGTCAGAATCGTCGCGCCGAACTTGCCGCTGGCATCGGTGAGGTCGACCCACTGATGGCTCGGCACCTCGAACTTCTTCGGCGTTGCCGAAGGCCGCTGGATCGTGCCGATATCCCAGTTGTAGGTTGCCAGCTCATTCGAGGCCGTCAGCGGGAACTCCGCCTTGAGGTTTACCTCGCGCGAGGCCCAGTCGATCACGTTGCCGAATTCGACGCGCTTGCCCGCGTCGCCTGCGGAAAGGCTGACAGTCTGCACGAAGCGCGAGCCCGCGGTCTCACGCGAGATCTCGACGGCCACACGCACCGGGCCGTTCTCGACCACGCGAATCTTTGCCGGCCCCGACACGTACTCGCGCGGCTTCGCCTGCTCCTGGTCCCAGTCCATGTTCCAGGCCGGCCACTGCTGCGGGTTGTCATAGTTCAGCGAGAGCCGCGCCGGCGCGCGCAGCAGCTCCTGCTTCGCCTGCTTGTCGTAGATGCTCGAGACATCGCCGTGCTCGTCGATGGTGACCTTGTAGTACGCGTTCTCGAGCGAGTGCTCGCTCACACTCAGCTTCGACTCCGCAGCCACTGCGCCGGGGAGCACGTGATACACCGCATATCCGACCGAAGGCACGCTGGCCGCGAAGACCACCTTGCCGTTGACGATCTGCGCAGGCGAGGCTTTGCCATCGGCGCCGACCACATGAACTTCCTTCGGCAGACCGCCGGGGAATGCGACCTCAGCCGTGACCAGATCCTGTCGGGCGATATTTAACTCGTTAAACACAACCACGGGCACGCCCGCGCCGTCGGTATCGAGCGCTGCGGCCACGCCTTCGGTTGCGCTCTTCAGCACATCCGAGAACTGGTTCATCGCGATGACATCGTCATTCCACGCGAAGTTGTAGGCTCGCGGTGTCGCCGTGCCTGCTGCAAGATCGTGGAAGTGCGCGGCCATGGCCAGCGTCCATGCGTCGTTGAGCCGACCGATGGGATATTCGCGCGCGCCCAGCCACTGCGCCGCGACCGACGACTCCTCGGCCGCATCCGCCAGCAGCTCCTCCTTGCGGATCCAGCGCTTCTGATACGCCTGCGAGGTCAGCGATCCGGCCGAGTGATTCGTCAGCTCCATTTCGCCCGTGTAACGCGGCAGCTCCGCGACCTGCGCCGGCGTAATGTCCTTGAACATCTGGTCGGCGGTCGCCGACACCACGTGCACCGGGCCTTCGCCCACCTGCACTTCCGGACCTTCCCCACGATTGCCGCCGCGCATCATGCCGAAGCCGCCCTCGGGCAGCTGCGCCTTACCCTTGTCGACGATCTGCTCCAGCAGCTTGACCGAAGGTTCGCGCGGCGAGCCGCCCGTGTCGCCGATGCCGTAGTAGTGATAGTCGGCGAAGACGCCCGTCACCTTGCCGTTGTTGAGCACGCGCGCGGCCCAGTCCCCCTGGAAGCGCTGCAGCTCCCGCTGCTCATTGAACTCAGCAAGCGCCTGCTGTTCGCTGCGCAGCGCGAAATACTCCTTCAGATCTTCCGGGTCTTCCTTCTTTTCCTTTTGCGCCTTGACCAGCTTCGCCTCGAGCTCGCCCATGCGCTTCTCGATGTCCTGCGCGGCCGGGTTCGGCGGTTCAGGATCGAGAGGCTTGCTCAGGTCAGTGGTGATGTTGCCGTTGTATGCGCCCGGATTGAGCGCCGCCACCACCGAGCTTCCATCGGGACCGACCCACACGCCCACGTTGAACGGCGTGCCCTCCGGCGTGCGCTCGAGCGACTCCGGTCCGCCGCCCGGCGCAGAGGAGCCCCAGGTCAGCTTCTGCGTCGAGAAACCCTTCACGCCCGAGTGCGCCAGGATCGACGGCAGCGAAGCCGGGAATCCGAAGCAGTCCGGCAGCATGTACTCTTCGCTCGACTTGCCGAACTCCTTCTGGAACCACTCATTGCCATAAAGGATCTGGCGGATGATCGCCTCGGCATTCGGCGCATTCACATCGCCCTCTTCCATCGACGAGCCCGCGGGGAACCACTGCCCCGACGCCACATACTGGTCGACCTTCGCGAAGTCCTGCGGGAAGTACTCCTTCATCAGGCGATAACGGTTCGCGCCGCTGAAGTTGAAGATGTAGTGCGGATACTTTTCGAAGAGCGTGAAGTTATGCTCCATCGTGTTGCGCAGGTATTCATCGATCACCTGCGGATATTCCCACCGCCACTCCGTGTCCAGGTGCGCATAACCAACGGCGTAGAGCGTCGGCTCATTCGAGAGGTCGGGCTTCGCCGTGGATTGGGCAAACGATGCAAGGGTCAGTGTTGCAAAGGCCAGCAGCGCGGATCCGGTACGCGGACGCGGGAATCGCATGAATACTCTCCAGTAATTGTTACAAAATACCGAGGCCTGTCCGACTGTGATCTGAACAGGCGAAAACCGGGGATCGCTCCCCGGCGCATCGTGCATACGGCAACGCCGCAGGCCTCGCGAGGGTTGTCGCGAAAGCCTGCGGCAAGACTGCCGGTTAGAAGGTGATGTTGCCCCCGACCTGCAGCACACGGGGGAAATTCTGCTGTTCCGGACCGACCGTGCCGAAACCGCTCCAGCCAGATCCGACAGTGTAAGTCGGGGGACCGTCGCCGGGCGTCGTGTCCGGACCGCCGAACAGCACCGAGTTCAGCGCGTTGAAAGCGTCAAGACGAAGTTGCAGGTTGAGGCTGTTGCGGATCTTCGTATTCTTCTGCAGCGAAAGATCCAGGCTCGGAATCGTCGGGTTGCGCACCTCGTTGGTTTCGGTGTGCAGGTTCATGAGGCCATACTGCGGAATGCTCTGCCAGCATGTGTTGTAGGCACTGTTCTCGTTGTTCAGCCAGCGGCCGGCACCGACTGAAGTTCCACGCGACGGACGATAGCTGACATTCGGGCAGGTGTACCAGTCGCCATTGTCGATGCCGACCGGGGTACCACTCTGCACGTTAAAGACACCGCTCAGCGTCCATCCCGAGATGATCCGTCCGACGAACGGATTCGGCTGGTTGAAGAAGAGCCCTCCCTGCCCGAAGGGCAAATCGTACACGCTGGTGACGGAGAGAACGTGCGTGCGGTCCGTGCTCGCGAGATCATGCTGCTGCTCGGGGTCCTGATACGGCCAGCCGTTCAGGTAGCCGTCGCGGCTCATCGTCTTCGAGTAGGTATAAGCCAACTGGAAGCTAGCGCCCTTACCGGATGAGTTGGTTACACGGCGGCTCAACTTTACCTCGAGACCGTTATACCAGTTGCGGCCCTGCGGGGAATTGTACTGACCCACCAGACCTGCACCACCGCCACCACCGCAATACTGCGAATAGGGCAAATCCAGCACAATGGCCTGCACCGTCGTGTTCGTGCCGCACTCTCCCGGACCGTCCATGCCCGGAACACCGTAGTAGGGATTCGGAACCTGCTGAGTCCACACACTGGTGTTTGCCTGAGCTGCCTGCTGCTCGGCCAGCGTGGCCGTACCGTTCAGCCACAGAGTGCTGATACGCAGACGGCTGGTGAAGTTGCCAGCGTAACGAGCGTCCAGGACGACCTGTCCGGGCAACTCGCGCTGGAAGCCGAGGGAGAGAATCTGCTCCATCGGAATCTTGCGGTTGGGGAAGTCGACCTGTACGCCGCCATTGCCAACATCGGTCAACAGTCCGGCGCTGCTGCCGGTAGGCGCCAGCAGTCCCGAGTAGAAGGGGTTGCCACTCTGGAAGTAGTTGGTCGGCGTATTGTTGCCGTCCGTGCTGGTCGTGAGGCTCGTGGTCTGCGCTTCACCCACGCTCGAACCACCTTCCAGGCCATAGGAGTACATCAGGCCCCAGCCACCGCGGATCACAGTCTTGGGATCCACGACGAAGGCGAAACCGATACGCGGCCCTACGTCAGACCAGTCGGTGTTGTAAGCATCGCGCGACTGGCCATTGGTGCCGGCAAATTCGATGCCACCGTAGACGGTATCGAGGGAAGACGGGCTGATGCCAGCCGCCGTCCATGCCGCCTGGTTGGCTCCGTTCGCGACGTTGGCCTGATACTCAGCCTCATTGGTCAGAGGGTTCACGCAAGTGAGGCACAGACCACGGTTGAGATTGTTGTGGCGCTCGCGCAGACCGCGCTGCACGTCATAACGGATGCCGAGGTTCAGGGTCAGTCGGCTGTTCACGCGCCAGTTGTCCTGGAAGTATCCCGCATAGACCGGATAACCTTCCATGATCGAGCCAATCCAGTCGATCGAGCCACTACCCGGATAGCCCAGGTAGAAGGAGGCGAGCGCCGAACCGTTTGCCGAGTTGGACACGCAGGAATTGGGGTCCGTGTCTTGCGGCACGATCGGATAGCAGCCGGAGTTGTGCGGGTTTAGCTGCGTCCATCCCGAGTTAAACGAGAAGCTGCCATTGGGATGGCCACCGCTATCCGGATAGCCGCCGTACTGGAATTCGTCGATCTCGCCGCCGAACTCCAGTGTATGCGCGCCAGCTGTCTTGGTGAAGTCCACGTCGAAGGTGAAGGTATTGGTGACGTCCGGGTTCCCCTGGTTGCCAAAGATGGTCGAGTCGCCGTTGGGATTGTTTGCCAGAAAGCCGGTGCCCCAACCGTCGGTCACACTGAACTCTGGCAGGTACCGCGCAGATGTGATTGCCGGCAACGGCATGGTCAATCCGATGGTGCCCGGATCTGTCTGCTGTTCGAGATCGCCATCCGGCGAGGTCTCATAGAAACGGTTGAAAGAGACTTTAAAGTCGCCGATCAGGCTCGGCGAGAAAACGTGCGTCAGATCCTGCGTCGCCACGAAGTTCTGCTTTGTGTGGTTCACACTGCCGTTTTCTGCAATGCCTTCCAGACCGTTCGAACTCTGGTTCTGCGTGCCACGCCAGTAGAGGAAGAAGCTGTACAGCTTGGTCTTGTCCGACAGGTTATAGTCCAGGCGGATCTGCGGCTGGTTATAGGCATACTTGTTTGGCGTGATCGCCAGGTAGTTATAGCCCTTCGCCAGGTTGACCGCGCCTGCGATGTTCGGCAGCGGAATGTAGTTCAGTACAGCCGCGGCCGTCGCGTTGATCTGGGACGCCGGGATGGCATTGCCCGCGAACTGCGTCTGCACCACGTGGTTGCTGTTGCAGGCTGTAACCGCGCCACCGTCGAGGCAGCTTGCCGTACCCGGCTGGAAGACGGCGAGACCATTGGGAAACTCGGCGGAGTCGTACGTCTGAATATTGCTGAAGTTTACGCCGGTCGTGCCATTGAAGTTCGGGCGCAGGTAAGCCGGGGGCGTGTTCTCAAGGATGGATCCCGAGAGAGACTGACGATACCCTTCGAAGCCGAAGAAGAAGAACAGCTTGTTCTTGATGACCGGACCGCCGGCAGTGATCCAGAACTGATTTTGAAGGCCGCCCTGCCTGGGCGTGTCGGTCAGGTTGTTCTGGTAGCTGTTGGCGTTCATGAACGCGCCCTGATATGCATAGCGCGCGTTGCCGTGAAACTGGTTGCCACCGCTCTTACCCACCGTGTTGATGGTGCCGCCGCTGGTGCGGCCGTAGCGCGCATCGTAGGTGGTAGTCATCACGTTCACTTCCTCGATCGAATCGAGGTTCGGCGAGACGTTCCACTCACCCGCAGCGTGATTATCGTAAGTGAACTGGCTGGTGATATTCGTGCCATTAAGGGTGAACTGGTTGTTTCCCACAACGCCGCCACCAATGGTATAGGCATTCGACGTGTCATAACCCGTCGTACCGTGGGTTCCACCGTTGCCGAAGTGCGTGGTCGTGAACTGGCTGCCCGTCGTGGTACCGATCAGGTTGTAGGCCACGCCGCCATTCAAAGGGACGCTCTGGATCTCACGCTGATCGATAACCGTGCCGCCCGAACCTGTCGAGGTTTCGAGCTCCGCAGGCGCCGTATTCACGACAACCTTCTCAGAGACGGAGCCCACTTCCAGCTTGAAGTTCTGATTGAAGGTCTGCGAGGCCAGCATCAGGACCTTATCCTGCTGGGCCGTCTTAAAGCCGTCCGCCGAAGCGGTTACCGTATAGGTGCCGGGCAGAACATAGGGGATGTAATAGACACCCTTATCCGTCGTCTTACCGGTATAGGTTGTTCCTGAATCAACGTTCACCGCCGAGACTTCGGCATTTCTAATGAGAGCACCGGAAGGGTCCGTGACCTGTCCGGTGAGGTTGGCGCGAAACTCCTGCGCCATCGCCGAGGTGCCGCATGCCAGCAGGGCGAGCGCCCAGAGGCAAACAGCCCACAAACAAACGTTTTTGCGCATGGCAAACTCCAGAAAAGTACTGCTTTGGGGTCGTATATAGCTCGTGCAAAGGGCTGCGCGGGCCTGTATTTTGAGCACGTGAAATGGTTGCCATTCCATGACAGGATGGTATCGATTCCACGAGTGACTCGAATTTTCATCCGGCTGTGAGACCGCTGTCAAGATTTTTTTGTGAGCGTTTCCCCCGCCAGCCCGTCTAGCACCTCCGGCGACAACCTCCAGCCCGGAAATCCAGGCGGGTACTGCTGCCGAGCGGCACTGAGCACAAAAAAGGCGGCCGGATGGCCGCCAGGGAAGGGCTGCGAGCGACCGCTTCAGGCAGCAGCCGCGATTTGTTGGCTCTCGTCTACGTCTATTGGGGACGGCAGCCGCACGAGGCGCGCGGAATCAGACGGGTGTGCAGCTGCACAATGGCAGCCTTGTTCTTTTCCGTAGCCGCTCCGTCCAGCATGCGCGCAAACAGCAGCTCCGCTGCCGTTCGGCCCAGCGCCTCGATGGGTTGCTGCACCACGCTGATGGAAGGGCGCACCGTCGCCGCCAGCTCGAAATCGTCATACCCCAGCAGCGCCACACGCTCCGGCACCACCACTCCCAGTTTCTGCAGCGCCTCAAAGAAGAAAATCGTGGTGCTGTTCTTCAGCGTCAGCAAGGCGTCCGGAGGGTTCGGACCCGCCAGCATGCTCTCCAGCGCATACTCCGCCGACCGGTAATCCTTAATCGACGTGTCGAGGATCATCTCGAGGCCGGCTGACTCGATCTCTTTCTGATAGCCGGCGATACGCTCGCGCATCGTATATAAGGTAGGCTCGCCGGTGAGGCACGCGATCCTTTTATATCCATGCTCGATCAGGTGGCGCGTAGCCAACTGCGCCCCGGAGAAGTTATCGGAGACCACGGCCGGGATCGGCAGCCCTTCGATCGGGCGATCGAGAGTCACCACCGGCACCTGCACGCGCTTCAGCAGGTTTCGCAGCAGCTGACTCTGGGAATTGCCGGGGGCCAGGATGAATCCGTCCGCGCGATGCCGCAGCAGGACGTTCACGCTCTCCACCTCCGCATGGACCTCATTCTGGGTCGTCAGGACAATCAGCAGGGACTCATGCGCCCGGGCAATCGCCTGCGCCGCCTCCGCACAGCTGGAAAAGAAGGGATCGGCGATGCTCGGGATCACAAAACCAATCGTCCGCGTCCGGTCGCCCTTGAGAATTCGGGCAGCCTGGTTGGGCATATAGCCCAGGCTCTCGATGACGCGCTGCACCCGCGCCAGTGTCTGCGGATCCACACGCTGACCGCCATTGATGACACGCGACACCGTCGTGGTTCCAACGCCGGCCTTCTTGGCAACTTCACTTAATGTTGGGTGCTTGCTCTTCTTCTTTGTCATTCTCTCTCGGCATGTAGAGCCAGCCGCTCCCACAATCCTGCTCCACACCATCGAACAGTAATTGCAGTCTACGACAGGTGTTGTCTGATGGCCGTTCCCTTCGCGTCTCCTATTTCAAGGAAAGCGCTATCATTCGATTTCCGGACAAGCGGCATGGGCCGTCCGCGAACCGCAACAGAATAGCCTGACGCATAGGCGATAGCCTATCCCCTTTCAGACACACGCGGTCTCCGCATGTTTCCTCGATTCCATTCCTTCACTTATCAACAATGGAATCGATCGATAAGTTGTCCTGTCCTTGCTTAGGAGAGTTATTTCTCAGAGGCTCGCGTCCTTCTTTCCCTGAATCGAGGCTTCCCAAAATGGAAAGACAAGGCGCCGTTCGGCCCACTTCATCTGCAAGTTGCATGCCTGCAAAGGGCATTCCGCTTCATGACATCGTCCCTTCACATCATTTGTCGGAAAGTTTTCGGGTCCGCATACGTCGCTTTTTCAGGAGGAAATGCGCGCCGGCATAACATATGCGGCCCAAACGGTATCATCCGTGATATCAAAAATGACTCTAGATATCCCGCGAAGAAATAAGTTCCAAAACGGGAAATTTCCACTTCAATTTCCTCGCTAGTAATGCTACGTTATCTCCACAAGTCACCCGTAACATTCTCTTACGGGTACTTTAGTACCACGATTGATCGCAGCCGCGCCAGATGCTCCGCAGGGCTTCCCCCCCCCAGATTGCAACCTCGGACGTTGGCAGAAACAAAACCATAGCGAGGGTGAGCTATCGTCTATGTCTCTGGACACGAAACACCGCTACTGCTTCCCGCTCCGCCTGTCATCGACCATGCGCCAGCAGGCCAATGACCTGGCGCACAGCGAAGGCCTTTCCTTAAACCACTTCATCAGCCTGGCCATTGCGGAAAAGATCAGCCGCATGGAGCACAACTCCTGGCTGAAGGAACAAGCCAGACCCTTACAGGAACGACCAGCCGCCCCCTCTGCGTTCTTTCGGCGTCGCGCCTAGCGACCGCTCTTGCCATTGACTCTCGCCCGCTGCGAAAAGGCAGCGGGCTTTGTCATCTTTGCGGGATAAGAGCATAACTCTGCTCTATAACTAGGAGCCGGCAGCAACCGCAAATTATTCCGCGATCGTACCCGTGGAAGTGCCTTCAAAGGTGATGGTGTTGCTGGGAAGAAATGGAAGCAGGAAGTTGTAGTTATAGGTCACGCTGACCGAGACGACGCAGGTTCCACTGTTCGTCCCGTTGACGGTATCGCACACCGCCCCGCTGATCGTGGTGCCGGGCCAGCTTGTCGTCACGCCCAGCTGATTCGAGTTGATGAGCGGCGGTACCGTGCTCTGCACGTAGCTCTGCACATTTGCCGCAGTGGCCGCACAATTCGTGGTGCTGACCGTCGAGCAGGCCGTTCCGCTCCAGTAGGAGCCGCGTACGATCGCATAGCGGGCCGCATCATTTGCCGCCGAGTTGACGTAATGCTGCGCATATACTGCTTCCGAAGCGGAGAGAATGGCAAATACGATCGTCAGCACAACGCTGAGCACGATCGAAAGTTCCACGATCTCACTTCCCTCTTCGTTGCGCCAGAGAGAAGAGCGGAAGGCATGTTGCAGAAGAACACAGCTCTGCTTTCGCATCTCTAGTCTCCGCCTGAGCGCAGAATCACCGTATTCTGCAGCACGATCGAAGAAGGAATGCCCGGATAGGGAAAGATCGGCGTATACGTATCCGACGCGGTCACCTTCACATAATTGACGTAGTTTTGCGTGCAGGTTGTTGGTGGAGTAGTGCAGCCGGCGACAACGCTCGTCCCGTCGAAGCACTCGCAACCATAGGTGGTAGTCGTAGTCAGCCCCGGGAGATCGGAGGCATCCGCTGTCACCGCATCCGCCATGCCTGCCGTATCACTGAGGTTATGAATTCCGTAGAGAGCGCCTGCATGTGCGGCTGCCGAGACCTCATTCGCAATCGAGTAAGCACGCCCGAAATCAGCAGCCCCGGCCAGAAGAAACAGCAGCGCAGGCATCACAAGCGCAGCCTCGATGAGGCTCGACCCGCCTGTATCCGAGCCAGCACGGCGTACCCACCATGAGAGGCCCGGACGCGGCTTACTGTACGAGAGAGACATTATCGCCATTGAGTGGAGATCCGCTTTGCAGGGTCGCATAGTTATTCCCGAACGTGCTGATGAGGCCTACATTGAATTCGATATCCTTGGCCACCAGGATGTTGTAGTTATCCGATATGGCGCTTACGCCATAACTCACCATGGCATCCGGAAGATAGAACGCACCTTCCATCTTATTGCCCTGAATCAGGTTTGCCACAAATGTCCCGGTATTCGTGACATTGCGCGCCTGAAAGAACAGGACTCCGCCATATTCTCCACTGGTAGCAGCCGACAGATTGAACCCACCCAGTCCGGCAAGCGAGCTCGCTGTCACCGAGAAACCTCCGACCGTGGAAGCGGGCGTCGACACATTTCCCGCGTTATAAAACATCACCCCTGTTCCCTGAATATTGGAAAGGGCATTGATGGTGATGGTCAGGCCGCCCTGCGGAGTCAAACTCCCGAGCAATCCCGGACCGTCCCTCAAGATGTAGACTCCGGGATTGAACGTAATATTTGTGAGCACCGCAGCCGTAATTGCAATTCCCCCGCAATAGACCCCGGGATTGAACGTGATGTTACTCAGCAATCCGGTAATGATATTCACGGTGGCCGGCGATCCTGTATATGGGGAGGACGTCGTCGTACCACAGGCCGTAGTTGCCGAGGCGTTCGTCGGCACGGGAAGATAGGCTAGCGGATCATTCGGCTCTGGACGCGGTATATTGGTGTGCGGAGGCGGGCTGAAGAACGAAAGCAGGCCACCCACGCCGCCTGTGACGTCGATATACGGCGCATACACAAACAGGCAGACGAGGCAGGAGAGCGCCGACGAAGAACTGGATTCATCGACGATGCCGCAGTTGAACTGTTCGATGGCGTTTACCGCAAAAGAGATTGCATTCGAGCCTGTTTGATCCAGGGCATAAATACACGGTCCGCCGAGGCCACGTGCTGCCTCCGCACGCGCGGACACCGTAACGGTACTTATGCCGAAGAGACGTGCGAAATAAGTAGGAACCTGATCCGTGACCACGGCTTCCACGTAGTTCAACTTACCCGCATTTACGTCTCCCGTAACAGCGCACACAGGGTTATTGACGCTCAGGGTGATGCCGGTACTGCTCGGCGTTCCACAGTTCTGCACGATGGTCGCGGAAGTAAAGCCGTTCTCGGTCATCGCGGAGCTCGCCGCGGTCTGCATGGCGGAACAGTCAGCCGTACCGCCGCAGATACGCACCTCGGATGCTGCAGCAATTGCCGCAGCATCGGCCGCGGTCTGCATCGTGCGCTTCGCGTAGCGAAAATGCCCGACGTCGATCGCAAGGCCGATGAAGCCCAGGATCATCATCATGCAGAACGCGACGAGGATGGTCGTCTGGCCACGCCTGTCGTTGAGCAGCCGCCATGCGCAGTCGCGCAGACGGAGCTTCTGTCCGTTAACCGAGCCCATCCATCTCAAGGGTGTGTCCGATCTCCGTTCCGCTTTCCGCGATCATTCCCGCCGGAAGCTCTACGACGCTGCTGATCTTCCAGCTGACAGACGTCAGCCGATTCGGCACCAATGCATTCCACAGGCGCACGACACGACGCTTGCGATCCAGGCCGATGACATCGATGGCGAACTTCATCCCGAAGGTGTGAACTCCGGATGACGGCCTGATCCAAAGCCCCTCGCCTGTATCGAGATTCCGGCGGCCCAGCAGCCCGCGCATCCGCGTAAAGCTGGAATCAGCCACGAGGATCTGCCCGCCAATACTCCTGCCGGTAGTTTCGTTTCGCACGGATACGACGCGCATGAGAATCCCTTCTGCCGCTTACACCGAGTGACGGCGGCGACGATACACGATGATGGCGAGAACGATTACGGCCAGAACTCCGGCGATAACACGAACAGTTGTGACTGCATCCATGGCGACTCTTCTCCTTGAGGTATGTGGTTAAGTCGAGGCTCGCAGGATCGGGCCTTTGCGCGCCGGTACGGTTAGAGTTAGCGACCAAAACCCTTGAGGCTGGTGACGATCTGCAGGATCGCCGGCCCCAGGAGCACGATGAACAGGCATGGAAAGATACAGAAGACCAGTGGCACGATGATCTTTACCTTTGTCTTCTGGGCCATCTCCTCCACGCGCTGGCGTCTGCGCGTACGAAGATCTTCCGCGAAGGTGCTCAGCGTTTTTGAAATCGGTGTGCCGAAGCGGTCGGCCTGCGTGAGCATGCTGACGAATATCGAGACCTCGCGCACCTTAAGGCGATCCGCGAGATTCTGCCACGTCTCCATGCGAGGCCTGCCCGCTCTCTGCTCGAGATGCACACGTGCGAGCTCTTTTTGCAGTTCAGGGTGACCGGCGGCAATCTCCTTGTTAACGCGCAGCAGAGCCTGATCCAGACCGAGTCCAGCTTCGACGCAGATAACCAGGAGATCGATAACATCCGGAAGACTCTTGCCGATGCGATCTCTGCGCCTGCGCGCACGCTCCGTAAGCCAGATGCCCGGAAGAAGATAGCCGAGTGCAACCAGAATAAATACCCAGAACAGTGTGCTCTTAGGAATAAAGCTTCCGATAAATGCGCCCGCGAGAGGCACAAGGCATTCCGCCGCAAAGTAAAGGTCGGGTGCATTTGCTCCCTGATAGCCTGCGGCTGCGAGGCGATCGATAGAACGTGTACTGATCGAAAGGCCGAGCCTCGTGCGAATATCCTGTGCGACCCGAAGAACTCCAGCCTGGAGCCGATCCACCTTGTCTGAGATGGAAGGCTCGGCATGCTTCTCTCCCAGCGCCTCGATGACACGCCGCGACTCGCGATTGCCGCGCAGCATGAAAGGGATCACGAGTATCGCGACGATGCAAAACAGCATGACTCCGAGCGCAACGACAAAAAGAATCTGCATCGTTCCTACACCTCGATCCCATGAATGATGCGTCGAATGAGATAGCCTCCGAGTAACAGCAGCCCAATGCCTGCATACAGCATGTGCCTGCCAAGGTCGGTGTGAAAGAAGGGCGCCGAATACCCCGGACTGATCAGATTGATGAGCACAAGAAGCCCGATCGGCAGCATGCAGAGAATCCATCCTGTCATCCTGCCCTGTGCGGTGTGCGTGCGAATGTCGCGCTGGATGCGCAGGCGCTCGCGCATCACCACCACCAGCCGCTCCAGAACATCCACAAGATTGCCTCCTGTGTCGCGCTGCACAAGAAACGCGGTCACCATTACGCGCAGATCCTCCGAGGGCATACGGTCCATCATCTGGAGGAGCGCTTCATTCAATGGCAGGCCATAGTTCTGCTTCTTGAATACCTCTGCGAACTCAGTCTTCGCCGGCTCCGGCGCTTCCTGGGCCACGATATCGAGTGAGGCGATCACGGAGTGGCCGGCCCGCAGCGAGCGCGCGCAGGTCTCTACGCACTCCGGCAATGTTGCATTGAATGCATTGAGCCGCTTCTTCTGCCTGAACTTGAGATATGCGAATGGGATGTATCCCACCGCAACCGCAGCCGCGACGGCGAGCAATGGAGAATTCAGGCCGAGGAAGATGCCAATGCCACAGAGCAGAGCGAGCCCAGCGGACATCTGCAGAATCGCCGACACCGTTGTCTTCACCTGGCTGCGCACAATCAGCGCAGCCAACTGCGTTGCCAGCGGAGACTTCACAAGCGCCTTGCGCATCCACCCCAGCGCATCGCGCTGCTGCGCGAGCAGACTCTCCGCGCCCGGCAGCAGGATACTTTGCAGCTCCGACGATGTTGTCACCACTTCCTTCACGCGCTTATCCAGCGCGACCTGCGCAGCCGCCGGCCGCAGGGCGAGTGCCAGCGATCCGAAGACCACGAGCAGTGTGACGAGGAAGACGACAATCAGCAGCAGCATGTGCGATTCACCCTAAACATCCACAGAGTGCGTGAGAAAATCCGTCGGCAGCTGAATACCAGCGGCAACAAGCTTCTCGGCAAAACGCGGGATAATCCCGGTGGAAATAAAACGCCCCTTCACCGCGCCAGTGCCGGTGATCCCTTTCTTCTCGAAGAGAAAGAGATCGTTCATGCTGATCGTGTCGCTGAACGATCCGGTGAGCTCGCTCACATGCGTGATGCGACGACTGCCGTCACTCATGCGCGCCACCTGCACGATCAACTGCACGGCGGAGGAAATCTGCGAACGGATGGCTCGATCGGGAAGACGAATGTCGCCCATCATCGCCATCGTTTCCATGCGAGATAACGCATCGCGTGGCGTGTTCGCGTGAATCGTGGTCATGGAGCCGTCATGGCCCGTGTTCATGGCCTGCAGCATGTCGAGCGCTTCTTCGCCGCGCACCTCGCCGAGCACGATACGGTCGGGCCGCATGCGCAGTGCGTTGATCATCAGCTCACGCTGCCGGACTGCACCATGCCCTTCCACATTCGGAGGACGCGTCTCGAGCCTGACTACGTGCTCCTGCCGCAGCATCAGTTCCGCAGAGTCTTCAATCGTGACGATGCGCTCGTTCGATTGAATATAGGAGGAGAGCAGGTTCAGCAACGTCGTCTTACCGGATCCTGTACCGCCGGAGATCACAATGCTGACCCTGGCCTGCACCGCGCAGCGCAACACATCGAGCATGGGCCGCGTAAGCGTGTTTGACCGGATCAGGTCATCTGCGGTGAGCGCCTTATTGCCGAACCGGCGGATCGAGAGGATGGGACCATCGATCGCAAGCGGAGGAATGATGACGTTCACACGCGAGCCGTCTGCGAGACGCGCATCCACCATCGGCGAAGACTCATCCACGCGCCTGCCCACGGCGGAGACGATCTTCTCGATGATCTGCATCAGGTGGCGATCATCCTTGAAGGCCACATTGGTCTTCTCCAGCAGGCCGCGGCGCTCCACATAGACCGAGCTGTGGGTGTTCACGAGGATGTCGTTGATCGTAGGATCGTGCAACAACGGCTCGAGCGGTCCCATGCCGAAGACTTCGTCGAGCACCTCCTGCGCCAGCTTGTCGCGCTCGGTCACACTCAGCGGGATGCCATGCTCGACGAGCAGCCGCTGAATCAGAAGGAAGAGCTGCTGCTGGCCGGCACGCGTCTGATTGAACTCACTCAACCGATCCAGGTCGAGCCGCTTGATGAACTCCTTGTGCACAGCCGACTTGATCTGCTGCTGCACCTCTTCCGGAACGCCGCGTCCATTGCGCGTTCCAGTTCCGCCGTTCAGCAGTGTCTCCGTTGAGCCCATCTCCTCATCCCTCTGCATTCCGCGTTCTCTCCGGCTATCGCCACAGCGACAGCAGCGGCTTCAGGCGCTTGGTTGCAGTTTCAGCGTGCGTTGTTCCGGCGACTGTTTCAGCCCACTTCGCAAAACGTGCAGCCAGCGGCGACTTCGCGCCCGGCATAATGGGCTCACCCAGGTTCGTCGTCTTGGTGAGCTCCGCATAGGCATTCGGAACGCGCAGATTGATCGGCAGCTTTACGGCCTTCTCCACCTGTTCCACCAGCGTTGGGTCTAGATCGGACACGCGATTCAATGCGATTTCAATCCGCTCCACCGCGGCATCGAGAAGCGTGAAGCGGTCGATGTAACGAGAGAGGTTCCGCAAAGAAGCGACATCCTGCGTCGAGACGAGATAGAGCCGCTGCGAGGCTGCAATCACCGGCATATTGTGCGCTTCCTGCCGGATATCGCAGTCCACAACCACGTAGTCATATTCAGAGCGAAGAAACTCGAGCGCCTTGGCAAGCGCATCGCTGTCCATCGGCCGCACGCCGCAGATATCAGGCGATGACAGGACATGCAGGCCCATGGGATGACGGCCGACAAGCCCATGCAGCAGCTGGCTGTCCAGGCGATTGACGTTCTTCACGACTTCATTGAATTGCGAGCGCCGCCCATCCATGCCAAGATAAACAGAGACATGTCCAAGCTCCGGCACATGATCGATCAGGAGCACACGCTTCTTCTGCGACTGCGAGAGGAAGACGGCAAGATGCACCGCAAGTGTGGTTGTCCCCACGCCGCCCTTGGTGCCGAAGAGTGAAACAACCGTTCCAGTCTGCGGCTCCTTGAAGTGCGTACTGAGCCATTGCCGCTCGAGCCTGTCGAAGAGATCGTTCAGCGGATCTTCCTGCAACGGCGTTTCCAGAAACTCGCTGCATCCGGAACGCATGGCTGTCAGGATCTTGGCCGGATCCTTGCTCTTTGCGAGCGCGACCACGGTAATCTTTCCGGAGAACATCTGCGTCAGATATTGCGCTGTCTCGACTGCCTCTTCCGCCGACCGGCTGAAGTCCACGAATGCAACGCACACTTCCGCCGACTTGATGAGCGGCGCGAAATAAGGGCGCTTGTCCGGCGAGATATACGAGGTGTAGGTCGACACTTCGCTCTGCCACGCCCGGCGACGCATGGCATGGTTGAGACGATCCACCGTATCCGGGCCCGCGCACACTGTAATGACCAGTGGATCCGGAACGTCCAGTTTGTTACCGCCAAAGGGCAAGACTTTTCCTCGCATAGTAGCTCTGGGGTTAGTTGGATTTCTTCTTCTGAAGTGACTGATCGAATTGCGTGTCGTCAATCGCAGGCACCGGCACCGTCGGTTCCTTGATCCCTGTGTCGTCTGTAAGAGGATTCACGACCTCCGGTGTAACGATCACGACCAGCTCTGTCTTCGTGTGATCCAGATTCTTCGACTTAAAGAGCTGGCCGAGAATCGGGATGCTTGAGAACCCGGGCGTACGCATGTAAGCGTCCGTAGTTCTGCGATCGAGGAGCCCTGAGATGGCGAAACTCTGACCACTGCGCAGAACCACCTGCGTGTCTGCCCTGCGTGTCGAGATGGCCGGGATATCGTAACCGTCGATGCTTACTTCATTCGTGTAATCGAGAGCACTGACCTCCGGCGCTACCTTCAACTGCACTGTGCCATCAACATTCACGACCGGGGTGAAATCGATCTTCACGCCGTAAGGACGGAACTGGATGCTGATCGAGGCGAGTCCGCCGGTGGATCCCTGCACCACCGGGAAAGGAAATTCGCCGCCCGATAGGAAGCTGGCTTCCTTGCCGCTGATGGTCGTAATCGTCGGCTCAGCCAGGATCTGCAGGATCTGCTTTTCTTCCATGTCCTGCAGCATCGCTCCGATGTTCAGCGAAGAGTTATAGAGAAGAAAGTTCAGAGGATTGGTGTACGACGCGGTCTTGCTGCCGACCGATGCCGTTGTGCCACTCGAACTGCTTGAGGAAGAACCAGTCGACGCTGTAAGTGTGGACGAGAACTGCGAGGTAGTGGTCTGGGCAAGGGTATTTCCGCCGACGCTGTAGAAGTTGAATCCAAACTCCGTAAGCTTCGAGCGGTCTACCTCGACGATTCTCACCTTGAGGCGAACCTGCTTCACCACGGCCGAGTTGATGGTCAGCGCATTGAAGACATTCTTCGAATACATTGCCGCAAGCTTCGCTGCCGCATCGGAATCTTCCGGCGTACCGACCACTCCGGAAAGGACGATCCTTCCGCCATCGCTCCGCACCTCCACGTTTTCACCAGGCAAAGATTGCCGCAGCGAACTGCGAAGTGGATCGAGGTCCTGATCCGAAGAGATCAGATATGGCTGCGAATCGCCTGACTCATCCCACACCACCACCGAGCTGATGCCGATATCCTTCGAGCTCACCAGCACCTGATTGGGGCTGGCTACATACGCGGAAACGACATTCGGATTACTCACATAAATGCGCGTGAGGCGACGCCGGGTGTTGATGTACATGGAGCGGCCGACCATCAGGTGCATGGCATCCACATTGGGCGCGGAGCTCACAAAGTCCGCTGCCGGCTGCGCCGCACTCGCCGGCGCCGCAAGCATGGCTTGCGGTTTGCTCTGCGCGAAAACAACCGTAGAGGTCGAACCCAGCACCAAAGGCACAGCCACCTTATAGAAAGCCTTTTTCGTATTGCGAGCCACGTTCTTCACTGGAAGCTCTCCGTGCTGGACTTATCCCCGTTGATGACCTGGACGTTATATTTTGCGGGCACAGGAGCGGCGACAGGTGCCTGAGGACGCGGGGCCGCCTTGGGCTTGGGAGCCTCCGTTGCGGCCGGCGTGCCGAGCGATGTGAGTTGAATGGGACTCGGCGTCGGCTGTGCGTTATCGCGGCCGTTGCGAAGTACGAGATGCACATGTCCCTGAGCATTTGCCAGAACCACGCGCTCTGCGTCATCGGGAGATACAAGCAATGTCACCACATCCACCGTTGCGGGCTTGCCCTGCGGATCGGGCTCCATCTTTTCTCCCGCCGTCAGGATCTCCGCATCCTGCAGCACCGTGGATGTGACCGGCATGGTAGATGTCGGCAGGGTATAGGTCACGAGCACATCCACATGCGTTCCAGGAAAGAGAAATCCCGCGACGCCAACTACCTGATCGGACTTCACCGAGACAGCACGCATGCCTGTTGGGATCTTGGTGGAGAGACCTGCGCCGGAGCCTGCGGCAGCAAGCTGGCTATCCAGCAGAGGCTGGCCTGCGGCAACCGGGAACAGTACGGCTCTGCCGACAACATCCTGCTGCCTGGTGAACGCGCCGGTTAGAGGGATAGAACTCGGCCACGGAGTCTGCTTCACGTCAGAAGAGGTGAGCACCTCACCAGCGTCGAGCGCGTGGGAAGCAGCATAGTACTGCAGACCCTGCGCGTTGGCTGCATGAGCGTGGATCAGGCGGCTTCCTATCCAGAGCGTAAATAAACCCGAGACGAGGACAGCAACCAGGAGAGCCAGAAGAAGTCGCCGCGTGCGCACGGCCATTAGCTGCGGCTCCCATTCAGATAAAGGGTGAACAGCGCTCCTGCCGCGATCGCCACGCCATAGGGCAGCCGCAGGGTCGACTTATTCTCGACATTCAGCTCTTTGTGCGGAGTAAGTCCCCGGCGCGCATGATGCCCCATCAAAACAGTCAGGTTCTTAAAGGTGGAGCGGAAGACTCCGTGCCTGACGATGAGCATTACGGCCATGACTCCGCCGGCGATTCCGGTGAAGATCAGGAAATAAGGAAGCTGTGAGAACCCTGCAAGCGCTGCGATCCCGGCAACGATCTTCACATCTCCCCCGCCCATGCCTCCGGCGATGAAGAAGAGAAGGAAGACACCTCCTGCAAGCATGCCCGCGGCCAGTGCGGTCAACATACCCTGCCAGCCATCGAGTCCGAAGTGCAGAAGAAGTCCGGCTGCAAACGCTGTGGCGCAGAGGAGGTTCGGGATTCTCCGGGTTCGTATATCCCAGAGAGCTGCGACGGCGGCGAAGGCTGAAGCGACAGCGCAGAAGACCACCTGGTGATCGCGCATCATGACATATTCCTGGAAGAGATGAAGTTCGCAATAACTGCGATAGTTACAGTCGATATTTGTTTCATCTGCCGCTATGCGACAGACGTTTCATCAAGGCAAGAGCGCAGCAATAAGGAATGTTTCGGCTCACCAGATTTGAGGGATACCGGAGCCTGCGCTCACAAGCAGCAGGCTCCGATAGAGGAATGACGCGGTCGCGAGACTAGCTGGTCGCCGTGGTCAGATCGGTTTCGATCTTGGTAAAGACCGCCGCGATGTCCGTGGCAAGGCCGGTGAAGGCGGTGACGGCAGCGGTGGCGACAAAGCCGGCGACGAGGGCGTATTCGATCAGGTCCTGGCCCGACTCATCAGCGATCAGGCGGTTGACAATAGCTTTGATGTTCTTCATGGCAGAACTCCTTCAAGGGTGGATAGGTGATAGGTTGACACACCCGCGAACCGCAGAATCGCTGGGCGCACACGGCATCTTGAATATCTTTCTGGGTGACGTGAAAGGGACATCGGGGGGATGCCATATGCAAAGGCAGAGCGAGCCAGATAACTTCTCGATCCTCTTTGTCAGACCTTGCCGCGGCTGAGCGTCGGCAGGCTTCCAGCCTCGTTTCCTTGCTATCATCTTCGGACTCTCGTCTTGATGACTTATGGGCTGTCGTTATGAGTTCATTTAACCATGATGATTACCGGATGCAAGTACCTGCGCGCAGAAATTTTGCTGTTTTGATATCACCTGCAACGTCCGGTAACTGCACGATAGGCATCGCTCATTGCAAACCTCGCTCGAATCAGATATCCACATGCATTTTCTAAATTCCATATAGCGATAACTGGCAACATAGGCCTAAGATGATGCATCGTTTCCACCATCCATGTAAGTGGTGGCATAGCTGATGACATTTCCTATTCACCGCACCCTGCTTGAAGCGTTTGCCCTCGGATCCGGCTCAGCCGGTCTCCTCGCCCTGGTCGCCGTACATATATGGCAGAGGGTTTCCCTGCGCCCGCTGGATGACGAACTCCGCGAAGGCCGGGAGCGAGCCCTCGAACTTGCGGCTCAGCAGCAGACCTTCCGGCTGCAGAACGATGCACTGCAGCGAGAGATCCGCCAGCGCCAGTGGATGGAGGCCAAGCTCATGCACCTCGCATTCCACGACAGCCTCACCGGCCTCGGCAACCGATCATTCCTCTTCGAAAACCTGCAGACACAGCTCAACGCACCGGCGCGCAGGGATAAGTCATCGCTCTACCTCATGCATGTCGGGCTCGACCGCTTCCAGTCTGTGAACGAGCTCTTCGGCTATCAGAACGGCGATGCGCTGCTCAAGGAAGCGGCGGAACGCATCGAGGACCTGTTATCCGATGAAGACATCGCCGTAAGACTTGGGGCCGATGAGTTCTGCATCCTCTTCGGACGCATTAACTCACAGGACCAGGCGCGGCGCATGGCGCTTCGCCTTCTCCAGTTGATGGAGAAGCCGTACACACTGCAGGGCATTGAGTTCCCTGTGACTGTCAGCATCGGCGTCTGCGAGGTGGAGTCGCGCTACACCGATGGAGAAGATCTTCTCCGAGCAGGCGCCACAGCCCTCGAGCGTGCAAAGCGGCAGGGCGGCAACTGCTATGTCTTTTACGATCAGGCGATCTTTCATGAGACGCTGCGTGCGATCGAGACCACGCTTCAGCTGCGCACTGCGGTCGAACAGAATCAGCTCGAGCTCTACTATCAGCCGCTTGTCGATATGCGCGATCTGTCGATCTATGGCGTGGAATCGCTTGTCCGCTGGAATCACCCGACGCGCGGCCTGCTGCCTCCCGGCGCCTTCATCGAGCTTGCCGAGGAAGCAGGGTCGATCATCCCGATGGGCGTGTGGGCTATGGAGCAGACCGTCGCCGATATTCGCACGATGACCCAGCAGGGAGGCCGCAGCCTCGTCATCAGCCTGAATGTTTCAAGCCGCCAGCTCGACGACCCGGATTTCCTCCGCCATGTAAAGAAACTGGTGAGCAACTGCGGCATCGATCCCTCCCTGCTGCAGCTCGAGATCACCGAGAGTGTCTTCGTCCGAGATCCGCAGCGCGTCGGCTATCTCCTGCAGGATATTCGCGCTCTCGGAGTCAAGATTGCTCTCGACGATTTCGGAACCGGATACTCTTCGCTAAGTTATCTCTCTAACTTCCCGATCGACGTGCTAAAGATAGACCAATCCTTCGTCCGTAACATGATGCACCATCGCCTGAACCTGGATATCGTCAAGATGCTCATCGAGCTTTCTAGAAAGGCCGATATGCGCGTGGTGGGGGAAGGCGTCGAAACGGAAGAGCAGGCGATGGCCCTGCTCCATGCCGGCTGCAACTTCGGACAGGGCTATCTCTACAGCCGCCCCGTGCCGCTCAGCAACCTCGTGCTGCAGTTGCGCCAGGGCATCCGCCTGCCGGAAGTGAAGGTACAGAGCTAACTTCACCTGCCCTGTACAGCTGCCTCGCTTCTCATCGCAGGCTGCGCATGTCTTCACTCTTTCCCCGCACAAAAAATGAGCCGGCATCAAATTGCCTGATGCCGGCCCCCATCAAACATGATGGGCAGAGACTTCGCTGGAGGGTTGAAGCGATAGCTTCAACGTCAAATCTGGGAAATGGGGTCAGTGTTGATTTACGGCTTATCTCCTATCTATGGTGTATCCGGGACCAGCTGTGCGCGCCGGTTCTGTTGCATGCAGCTTGCCGTGTCATCCGTGCAGAACGGCTTCTCTTTTCCGTAGCTCAGCACTTTCATCCGCGACCGGTCTATGCCTGCACCGACAAGCGCATCCCGCGTTGCCGTTGCCCGCTTGAGTCCAAGCGCGATGTTGTATTCCGCGGAGCCACGCTCGTCCGCATATCCGGCGATGGTGATATTCAGGTCAGGATGCGAGGAGAGATACGCTGCGTCCTGCGTGATCCCGCGCTCTCCTTCCGGACGAATATTCGCACTGTCGTAGTCGAAGAACAGATCGACCACATTCTTGTGGAAGTCATCCAGATCGTTCGTCGGCGGAATGACCGTCTCCTGCCCGTTGGAGGAAGCCTGCGCCGCTTCTTCGCGGACGCGGAAGCTTGTCTGGCAGGTGGAGCTGACCGACGGATTCGAGGCCAGGGATGCCCTGCCATCCACACGATACGTGCCCGGCGCCAGGTGCGTGGTGTCAATCATCACCATGCGCCCGCTTCCCTGCACTGTGCCCGCGTTCGTGGTCCATGAGTAGTTCACGTCCAGCTTGTCGGGCAGTGTCATTGTTTCGCCGATTACCTGCACCGTGCCGCCCGCCGCGACCTCCTGCGTGCCCACGCTGCACGTGAACTCGATTTCGGAGTGTTCTTCCGGCACGCGCATCACCGGAGCAGCATTCTGGCCGCTGCCCCTTCCACCGAAGCGGAAGACTACGCCCGTACTGATCTGCAACTGGTTCTGTGTGTCGTTGGCGCCATTCGGAAACTCCGTGCGCAGATACTGCGCATTGAAGGCACGAATGGCGAAGCGTGGCGTGATGTTGAAGTCCAGGCCGCCGCCGGTGGAAAAGGCCAGCGCCGTCGCGCTGCTCTTCGAGCCGGCGCTGGTTGGGAAGTACGATCCCGTACCACGGCCGCCTCCCACCAGAAACTCTCCGAACAGCGAGAGCCGCTGATGGTTCCACATGATGCGCGGCCCACCCAGGTACGTCAGAAGCGTGAGGTTCTGTCCAAGCTCGCTGATGTCCTTAGCATGGCCGCCGGTGACCATACCCGCCACACCCAGCCAGCTGCGGAAGTTATAGTCGCCCTCCACGAATGCACCGTTCATCGTGAAGCATTGGCACGAGGACGGAGGAGCATTGGCATCGATGAGGTTGTAACCACCCGAGAGATCAAAGCGCGATGTGTAGTCGACATCCTGCGGGGTGGCCTGATGCCCGAAGGCAGCAGACCCTCCTGCAAGAACGATGAAGCTAAGCAGCAACTTCGAGCGAATCATTCATTTCTCCTATCGTGAACATTCAGGTCTGGCGTGTCGCTGCTCAATAG